>CAZBUC010000043.1:0-4899 GCA_964494965.1 uncultured Maribrevibacterium sp. | reverse complement strand
GCTGGCTGAACAGCGGGCATCATAACCTCAAGTGCTCCGGCTTTTTCCATTTCATCGCGAACGATGCTTTCGACTTTGCGGAAAACTTTTAAGCCGGTAGGTAGCCAAGTATAAAGGCCTTTCGAAATCTGGCGAATCATGCCTGCTCTAACCATGAGTTGATGGCTAGTAACGACGGCATCTGTTGGAGCGTCACGTAATGTTGAAAATAAATAGTTGCTTGCGCGCATAATAGTATCAATATCTTAAAAAAGTGGGAGGGTGAATATCAAATTACCGCTATTCGTGTTTTAGCCAGCGAAACGGGGCTCAATCTGGCCTTTGACATTCGTTTCTATTGCAAAAATGCCACCTGCTTGTGGGAACTGTTCTAATTCCTCTTTGGTATGTGCTCCGCGACAAGTAGAAACAAAAAGCGTTTTCATTTCTGGTCCGCCAAAAGCGACCATAGTTGGATAGATGGCAGGTACTGGGTATTCTTCAAGAATCTCGCCCTGTGGGCTTATTTTAACGATACGTTGCCCTTGATAAAGAGCGGACCAATAGTTGCCTTCACTGTCAACGGCAGCGCCATCAGGGCGACCATTGCCACGTGGAAATTCAATGAAAATACGCTTATTCGTCGCCGTGCCTGTTTCAAGGTCGTAATCAAATTGATAGACAACATGATTCGGCGTGTCGGAATAATACATGGTTTTATTGTCAGGGGAGAAGGCTAGGCCATTTGACGTCCAGGCAGCTTGGTCAATCAGTGTTTCTTTTCCGTGACTAAACTGATGTAAAGCACCATGAAAAGCGTCTTTTGGTGCGTACATTGTGCCAGCAAGAAAACGCCCCATTGCATCGCAGCGTCCATCATTGAATCGCGTGGTTGCTTGATCGTAAGTAGCCAGCCAGTAGGGCTTTAATTCGTCTGTAAAATCTTTAAACGTATATACGCCAGAGCGGAAAGCAGCAATGAAACCGCCATGTTCATCAAGAGAAAAGCAACCAATCTCTTCACTAAATTCACGCTTTAAAAGGTTTTTTGATTTTGTGTCGTAAGCGTATAGTATGAAAGAATCTATATCGACAAAATAGAGCGTCTGAGTTCGCTCGTCCCATCGAGGACATTCGGCTAATTTTGCCTGTGCATCCACAGCACATTGCATATCAGTCATGCGGGCTCCAAGTCTTTAAGGGTTTTAAAAAACAGGTTGCTATAGTGCTTATGAAAGCCTTTTTTGTAAATAGGGAGATAAAAGATGTTTGAGTTAAATTCCGTGCTAGAGCGCGATACTATTCTCATTGGGCACTTTCCACTGTGTCAGCTGAGAATAATGAATGATTCGCAGTTTCCTTGGTTTATTCTGGTTCCTCAAAGAAATGACGTGTCAGAAATTTATCAGCTGGTCGATGAAGACAGGCTACAATTGATGGCAGAAAGTTGCCTCTTGGCGGAAGCGCTTCATGACGCTTTTTCCGCAACAAAGCTTAATATTGCCGCCTTGGGGAACCAGGTGTCGCAATTGCATCTTCATCATATAGTTCGCTATAAATCAGATCCTTGCTGGCCAAACCCGATTTGGGGAAAATTGGAGGCGATTCCTTACACCAAAGAAAACTTGGCTGAGATCTTGCTTAAAGTTCAGTCATTACTAAGCGACGATTTAACATTGCCGAGCGATGGAGCTGAACTTTATTATTGAAAGATTGGCCTAATTCGTATTATTTTCTGATTGAAATTTAGCCAACTGGAATGTGTCTTATGAGCGTGAGCAAAAGGAAAAAGGCCATACAAAAAGTTGTTAAGTTGTTGAACTTAGCAACTTCATCAAATGTCAGTGAATCTGTCATGGCGTTACGTCATGCGGAGTCGTTGATTAGGCAATATCAGGTGGCTCAGCGGGAGCTGCCTATTTTGCAATTGTGTGATCGCTCTATGCTTTATCGTGTCAGTTGGGGTGGGGGAGTCCCTCGCTACGTCAAAGAGTCCGTTGTTAAGCCGTCATCTGAAGGTTCTGTTTATCAGCGTCGTTTTAGTGAAAAAAGTAGCGATCCAAGTCGTGCTTATGAGTCTGCTCGTACCATTCTTGATGATATGGATTTTACTGGGTTTGATTCGTCAAAATCTGCAACAGGTTCAGAGAAGAATGAGGATGATAATGCTTGCAGCGAAGATGTCCGACCTTCTTTTGAGATGAAGGGAAGTGGTTTTACTGCCGAGGCTAAAATGTCCAGTCACGTTTCAAATGATACCAATACCGAGTCGCCAACACTAAAAACGCAAGCTGAGTTTCAAAATAAGTTCTCTTTCCATGAGGGTGCGGCAGCCAATTTCACCTCTAGCGACAATGTTATTAATGCCACTAAAGCGTTTCGTCCAGACAGCCATCAATTCACTGAAACATTAAAAACGCAATATGCTGCGAGCGATCCAGCTGTGCCTTTTTCTGAAGATGTTTATTGGTCAAAAGTGTGTGAAAAACTGACGGATTTTGATGAGGCAAAGATTCAAACGGACATTGAGGCGCTTAATGCCCAGCTTTTATTAGCGCAAGAGAATTTGCAAACAAAGAAAAGTCATCGTTATAAACATGAGCAGGAAGAGGTGCGGGAGCGTGCTAAGCGAGCTCGAATAGAGCAAAGTTTTGAAGAGGCCATAGAGCGAGCTTTTCAGGCTCGCGCAAAAGCTTATGAAGCTTGGGAAGAGTCTTGTTCTAAGGTGAGAATGGCGCGACTGCGAGAGGAGCAAGAAGCGGTACAGAGCTATGACGCAATCAATCAAGCTTTGTCAAAAAATAAGGAGTCTTATAAGCAGCACCTTCAGCGCAAGGAAGACTATCGAGCAGCAAAGATTATGCATGACCTGCGCCGACATCTAGTGTTAGCGGCTTCAGCTCAAGAGGATGCTCCAGCCTCGTATGAAAAGGTTATCTCCATCATGAGTGATAACGGCTTATCTCTGAAAGATTTAGAATTTTCTGATATTCAAAATAAAAGTTTGTTTATTCGGCTTCTAGAACGTGAGTCTGCGCTTATTTCGGATGTGCATGAGCGAGAAACTCATACTGAAAAAATGTTAGATAAGTTTTTGGCCTCGAGTTTGAACAAAAAAAGTGCGAGAACGTCTGAAAATCCGATTCAACATATTCAGCGTTTGTTGATTGCGGCGAGTGAAGGTGGTCAGTTTGAGACTCAAAAAAATCTTGAGCAAGCGATTTACCTAATGGAGTCGAATGATATCGGTGTTCGTGATATCGGTTACGGCTTCATCAAAAAATATTCGGTTTTTATTCGTTTGATTAATTGGGAGGCAGAGAGAATAACTTCCTTGCCCGAACGTGAAAAATTTACCGCTCAGATTTTAGAAGAGTACATACAGCACTCAGTGCAAAAGCCGAAGTCGGACAGAGAGCAAAAAGCCAGCCGTTAGTAATATTAAGACGAAGTGCACCAACTTTTTCCATTTACCCCTCATTCATTTGATTGATGAGGGGTATATTTTTCTAAAACCTACCTTAATGCTTTCCTTGCAGGTCTGCATCTTTTACCATTTCGTTTTCGACTTAATCGTGATACTCGGCAGGAGAGAAGCATGAGCATTATTAGAGAAGATGATTTGATTGATAGCGTGGCAGACGCGTTACAGTTTATCTCTTATTATCACCCATTGGATTTTGTAAAAGCAGTACATGAAGCTTACGAGCGTGAAGAAAGTAAGGCTGCGAAAGATTCAATGGCACAAATTCTTATCAATTCTCGCATGTGCGCAGAAGGCAAGCGTCCAATCTGTCAGGATACTGGCATTGTTACCGTATTTGTAAAAATAGGGATGAATGTGCAGTGGGAGAGTACAAGAAGCGTCACTGAGATGATTAATGAAGGTGTGCGCCGAGCCTACCTTCATCCAGATAACGTATTGCGAGCTTCTATTCTTGCAGATCCTGCTGGTGCTCGGAAAAACACCAAAGACAATACGCCTGCTGTGATTCATATGGAGGTTGTGCCTGGTGATACGGTTGAGGTTCATGTGGCCGCTAAAGGTGGTGGTTCTGAGAATAAATCCAAACTGGCCATGTTGAACCCTTCTGATGATATTGTTGAATGGGTGAAAAAAACAGTTCCTACTATGGGGGCGGGTTGGTGTCCTCCAGGTATGCTTGGCATAGGTATTGGTGGTACTGCAGAAAAAGCCATGGTGATGGCGAAAGAATCTTTGATGGAGCCAATCGATATTCACGAATTGAAAGCTCGTGGTCCTCAAACTCGTGTTGAAGAGCTTCGTCTGGCGATTTTTGATGCAGTGAATAATTTAGGTATTGGTGCGCAAGGTCTCGGTGGTCTGACAACGGTTCTTGATGTGAAAATCATGGATTATCCAACGCATGCTGCTTCTTTGCCGGTTGCTATGATTCCAAACTGTGCTGCTACTCGCCATGCGCATTTTGTGCTTGATGGTTCTGGTCCCGCAGATTTGGTTCCACCGTCATTGGATGACTGGCCAGAAATAACTTGGGAAGTGGGTGAGAGTGTTCGTCGAGTAGACTTAAATACCATTACACCAGAGCAGGTGAAGGAGTGGCAGCCTGGCGAAACGATTTTACTAAATGGCAAAATGCTGACGGGTCGTGATGCCGCCCATAAAAAAATGGTTGAGATGATGGCTAACGGCGAAGAGCTTCCTGTTGATCTAAAAGGCCGTTTCATATACTACGTAGGTCCTGTTGATCCAGTAAGGGATGAGGCGGTAGGTCCTGCAGGTCCAACGACGGCGACTCGCATGGATAAGTTTACTCGCACCATTTTAGATAAAACGGGCTTGCTTGGTATGATTGGTAAATCTGAGCGTGGTCCTGTCGCCATTGAGGCGATCAAAGAGTTTGGTGCTGTGTACCTTATGGCAGTTGGTGGTGCGGC
>CAZBUC010000042.1:0-12556 GCA_964494965.1 uncultured Maribrevibacterium sp. | reverse complement strand
ACCGCGGCGTACGGTCACTTCGGCCGTGAAGGTGAAAACTTCACTTGGGAAAAAACCGATAAAGCCGACGCATTACGCAAAGCCGCTGGTTTATAATTTTCTGATTTTCCGTTATAAAGCCTTCTTCTGCCTGAATCTTATCAAGGTAGAAGAAGGCTTTTTTATTTCTCTCTTTTTATTTACTCAAAATCATAAGGCAAAGCATGCGTATTCCACGAATTTTTATCGACACAGAACTCAACGAGAATACCACCCTTGCTTTACCTGATTCAGCCTTTCAACATCTTTGCAAGGTGCTGCGGTTAAAATCAGACCACCCTCTTCGCGTGTTCAATGGCCAAGCGTTTAACGGTCAAGTCGGTCAATTTAACGCCACCCTGTGCGATGTCGAAAAACGCTCGGCCAATATTCATGTGACAAATTTCGAAGCACTGGATAATGAATCCCCAATTCAAGTGACCATTGGACAGACATTATCTCGTGGCGAGCGTATGGATTACGCCATTCAAAAATCCGTCGAAGCAGGGGTTTATGCCATACAGCCACTTTTCAGTGAACGCTGCGAGGTCAAATTACACGACAGCCGTGCAGAAAAGCGTCAACAGCATTGGCAGCAAGTTGCTATCAGCGCGGCAGAACAATGTGGCCGCGGCGTGGTTCCAATCGTTTACCCTCCCATCGAATTGACCGAATGGGTGGAGAAATGTAACGAAATGTTAAAATTCACGCTACACCATCACAGTGCAAAGCCTATTGGACAATTTGAACAACCAACCCATAATCGCATTGCCTTGTTAATTGGACCAGAAGGCGGCCTTGCAGAAAAAGAAGTACAACTTGCTGAAAAATCAGGGTTTAATGCGATTACATTAGGACCTAGAGTGCTGCGTACGGAAACCGCTCCTGTGGTCGCACTGAGTGTGATTAATGCGTTATGGGGTGACATATAGCCATGCTAAGCTGGCAATCAGTCGCCTTTCATATTTACTGATAAAAGGCTAGTTTCTCACAGAAAGACAACATATCCAGTGATCTATTCGCTGTAAAATTTATACGTCACATTTAAAGGAAAGTGGAACGCATGTTTTATCGAAAAAGTATGGTTTTCCTGCTTTGTACAGGAATTTCCCTTCTCTCAACCGTACAAGCCATTACGTTGGAAGAGGCCACTTACATCGCCATCGAAAATAGCCCCACCGTTCGGCAGGCTATTGGACAATATCGAGAAAACAAAGAGAACACAGAGCTGGCGCGCCGCACCGGTTATTATCCTAGTGTCGATTTGTCTGCAGGACTTGGTCAGGAAACCACATACGCGGACGGTGCCGGTTCAGCCGACACCACTCTTGCACGTCGTGAACTAACACTCTCCCTGACTCAGCCTATTTTTAGAGGCTTTGCCAATGAAAGCGAAGTGGAACGCTTATACAGCGAAGCCGAAGCGAGTCGCTGGAACGCGCTGATCTCCGTTGAAAATACCGCGCTTGACGTCGCACAAGTGTTCGCTAACATCTTAAGATACCGTGAGTTGGTGGGTTTAGCCGAACGCAATTTAGACACTCATGAGCGTATTTATGGACAAATTAAATTAAAAACAGACTCGGGGCTTGGGGCGCAATCGGATCTTAGTCAAATATCAGCCCGCCTTGCCAAAGCAAACGCCAATCACTTGGCAGCGGTAAACAACTTAAAAGACGCAGAAAGCAACTACCTCAATATCGTGGGCGAACTACCACCCAAAGACATGATTTATCCGGTTCCTGATAGAGCCCTTTTACCTCAAGACCTAGAATCAGCCATTCGTGAATCATTGGCTAAAAACCCTGCCATAGAGGGCGCGTACTGGGATGTGGCGGCCACTAAGAGTCTTGAAAAAATCGCCGACTCAGGAAAATATCCAACCGTCGATTTCACGCTAGAGCGCACTTGGAACAACAATTTAGACGGCACTGAAGGTCCAAGTGAAGATCTTTTGGCCATGGTGCGTCTCAACTACAATTTATACAGCGGCGGCTCTCAACAGCGTCAAAAAGCCGCGGCCGTTCAGCAAAATGTTCAAGCGTCAGAAATACGTCGTAAGACCATTCGAGATACTGAACTCACTGTTCGCCTAGCTTGGGCGGCTTTTGAAGCCACAACCGGTCAAAAGAACTACATTCGACAACATGTTATTGCTACCAAAGAATCTCAAATCGCTTACGAAAAACAGTTCCGACTTGGTCGCCGTACCCTACTTGACGTTTTGGACAGTGAGAATGAACTCTTTCAAGCTCGTCAGGACTACGTCAATGCAGATTATGACGGTTTGTTCTCAGAGTTTCGCTTGTTCAATGCCAAAGGCGAGTTGATGCGAGCTTTTCGTATTTATCGACCACAACTGTTGGGGTTCAATGATGAGTTCGAAACTCAATCAGCCACATCTGAAACAGTCCCAAACGCTACGGAACAATTAGAAAAAGCCGAACGTGATCTAGAAGATACCTTGCAACCCACCCAAGGCAAAACGTTAGACACGACCACACCTACCCGCCTAGCCCCGACAGACAACCGCCCTGAAATTCAGGAAGACGAGCTCTTCCTAGAAGCGGATGAAGATACTGGAAGTTGGTAATTGATAGCGCTTTATGAGTATGTCATCGTACTTTTTGTACGGTGACATACCAATCGCCACTGTTTTTTCTTCTCAGCGCCCCCATATTTCTATAGCATCAACAAGAATGATTGACGACTAACGCGCTTACTTTCGCTTCAGGATTACCTATGACCATTAAACTCGGCATTGTTATGGACCCCATCGCCTCCATAAACTACAAAAAAGACACTTCTTTGGCTATGTTATGGGCAGCGGCCGATAAAGGCTGGCAACTTATCTACATGGAACAAAAAGATTTATTTTTAGACAATGGTAAAGCCTATGCCATGGTTCGACCGCTAACCGTCTATAAAGACCCTAGCCATTTTTACGATCTAGGCGAAGAATCTAAAATAGCACTGGGTGAATTAGACGTAATTCTAATGCGTAAAGACCCGCCATTTGACAGTGAATTCGTTTACAGCACCATGATCCTTGAACAAGCGCAAAAAGAAGGCGCTCTCGTGGTGAATGACCCAAAAAGTCTGCGTGACTGCAACGAAAAACTGTTTGCCACGCAGTTTCCACAATGTTGCCCGCCTGTTTTGGTCACCCGACGTGCCGATTTATTGAAAAGCTTCCATAGAGAGCATGGTGACGTGATCTTTAAACCTCTAGACGGCATGGGAGGAAGCTCCATTTTCCGCATAAAACCGGATGACTCCAACATCAGTGTGATTATTGAAACGCTGACTAACATGGGAGTGGAGCAAATCATGGCACAAAAATACATCCCAGAGATTAAAGACGGCGACAAACGCATCCTAGTGGTGAATGGTGAACCTATCCCCTTCGCATTAGCGCGTATCCCCTCATCAGGGGAAACACGAGGCAACTTGGCAGCAGGTGGCCGCGGGGAAGGTAGACCACTAACAGAGCGTGATTATTGGATTTGTGAACAAGTCATCCCCTCCCTTAAAGAAAAAGGCCTCATGTTTGTGGGCTTGGATGTCATCGGTGATTATCTCACTGAAATCAATGTCACTAGCCCAACGTGTGTGCGTGAGCTGGACACACAATTTGATCTTAATATCGCCATGACACTGATTGAAGCCATCGAAGAGCGTCTTCAGTAACATCACATGCGAGTAATCGACAAATTTTCCATCGCGCTCTTCATCGCCATTAGCTTTCATGTGCTAATGGTGATGGTGATCGGCTTTGATTTTGAATTACCCTCCCCCAAGCCCAACACGCTTGAAGTGACCTTGGTTCAGCACACCTCAAAAGCCCCTGACGAAGCCGATTTTATTGCCCAGGCCAACCAACAAGCCAGTGGCACAGAGCTGCGTAAGCAAAAGCTCACCACGACGGAAAATGCCCGATTTCTGTCTGACACCATTCAAGACATTTCTCCACCGGTTCAGCCTCAACTCGCGTCCGCTGAACCCATTGACGAACCCAGTTTATTGGCTACCAAAAATCAACAAGCCGTGTTTGAAATCCTCGACGAATCGGAACAAGAGCCAAAAACATTGGAAGAGCAGTTTAGAGGAGAAACACAAATCCCCAGTCATCTTTCGAATGACATAGCGACCCTAGAAGCGCTATTAGACCAGCAACGTCAAGCCTATGCGAAACGCCCTAGAATTCGTCGCCTTACCTCAGTGTCAGCAAAAGCGGCCGTTGACGCGCAATACTTAGACGATTGGCGACGCAGAGTGGAACGCATCGGCAACATACACTATCCAGAGGAAGCCAAGCGAAACCAACTCTACGGACAACTGCGTTTGGCCGTCAGTGTCCTACCTAATGGTCAAGTCGATGATATCGAAGTGCTGCAGTCTTCTGGGGTTCGAGTTTTAGATGATGCAGCGATGCGAATCGTGCGCTTAGCGGAGCCCTTTCAGGCTTTCCCCGTAGAGCTCAAGAAGGAAGTAGACAAATTGGAGATCATTCGGACTTGGCGATTCGTGCCAGGCAATCAGCTGCAGAGCCAATAAAAAGCCCTCACTATGGAGGGCTGATTATGCGTTTGTCTGTTCGGTACTACGGTCAGTCAAACTGACCATCACCCATCGCCAAACGTATTTTTTTCATCGCGTTCTTTTCAAGCTGTCGAATACGCTCTGCAGAAACACCGTATTCGTCTGCCAATTCGTGCAAGGTCGACTTGGCATCAGACAACCAGCGCTGCACCAAAATGTTTCGGCTACGTTCATCTAAATCAGACATGGCCATCTCAAGACGCTGATTGGAGTCTTCCTCCCAGTTACCGTTCTCAAGTAAGGTGGCAGGGTCTGAACGATGATCTTCTAGATATTGGGACGGTGCTTGGAAAGCACTGTCATCATCGTCATCCGCAGACGCATCAAATGCCATATCGGAAGAACTCAAACGGCCTTCCATCTGACGAACCACATCAGGCGTTACCCCTAAATCACTCGCGACTGACTCGACCTCAGAATGACTAAACCAAGACAAAGACTTTTTAGCACTGCGCAAGTTAAAAAACATTTTACGCTGCGCTTTTGTTGTCGCAATTTTCACAATGCGCCAGTTTTTCAATATGAATTCGTGGATCTCGGCTTTGATCCAATGCACAGCAAATGACACCAGACGAACGCCAACCTCAGGATTGAAGCGTTTAACCGCCTTCATCAGGCCCACGTTACCTTCTTGAATCAAGTCGCCTTGTGCTAATCCGTAGCCGGAATAACTTTTTGCAATATGCACAACAAATCTTAGGTGCGACATAACCAAGGTTCGAGCTGCCTCAAGATCCTCTTGATAATAAAGACGCTCAGCCAAGGCTTTTTCTTCGTCGGCTGACAAAATTGGAATTCTGCTAACGGTTTGTATGTATGTTTCTAGGTTTTGACCTGGAATCATCATGTCCGTTGGCTGGAGAGCTTTACCCATCTCTATTTCCACCTTTTTAGTTGTTCATACACTGTATGACAAAATACTACCAAGTAAACTCTGCATGTGTGTGACAAGATTGTGAATAAATCATGGCATCATCTTAGTATCGATGTTTGCCTTTCTTTGTCACTGCAGTTCAATGTTTGCAATATGTCGATTAACCGCAATCCACGCGCCAACAACACCAACAAATGCACTAATAGTTAAACATAAAACAATCTCATCTGCATTAAAAGTCTGCAGTTGAAAACCGCTTTGATAGAGCTCAATCAAGCGTTCAGCGGGAGCACTTACCCACCAGCTCAACAGCAAAATACACAGGCTAGCAAAAAGCCCGCCTAAGACACCAAACCAAAAGCCCATGTATAAAAACGGCCGACGTATATAGGCATCCGTTGCTCCGACTAACTTCATTACTAACACTTCATTACGACGACTCTCAACAGCCATACGTATGGTATTGCCGACAATCAGAAAAACCGCAACCACCAGCAAGACAGACAAGGCATACACAAAACGTTGACCAAAGCTCAATATATTGGCCAGTCGTTGCAACCATTGTGCGTCGAGCTCAGCGTATTCTACTTCGTCTTCGGTCGCTAATTGATCGCGCAGTGCTTGCAAGCTTGGCAGTGTTGCCACATCAACAGACTGCGTGGGTATCACACGCAGTACAATAGGCAAGGGGTTTTCCAACAAAGATGACATGACTTGTTCGTAGCCACTAGAACGCTCAAAATACCTCAGCCCTTCTTCTTTAGAGATATACTCCACCGATGCCACCTCGGCCAGCGCAGATAAACGATGGGACAATGCCAACGCTTGCGTATCTTCTAGTTGGGGAAAAAGGTACAGAGTAATGACCGACTGCTGCTCCCATTGATCCGTCACCGATTGCACATTCTTGAGTAGTACATACAAACCACCGGGTAAAGACAAGGCAATCGCGATCACCATAATGGTCATCATACTGGCCAATGGGTAACCCAATAGCCGCAAAAAGCTTTCGGTCAAGGTCGCTTGATGCTGGCGAAAATACTGGCTTAGATTAAAAGACGAGCGCGACGACCAAGCGTTTTGCGTCGCTTTAATCGACTCTCGTGTTGCACCGCGACGGTTTGGCTTCTGTGCCATTTAGCCAAACCCTCCATCATTCACCATGCGCCCTTGGCTTAACGTCAACACACGATGGCGCATGCGGGCCACCAGCCCCAAATCATGGCTCGCCACTAATACGGTGACACCCACTCGATTAAATTCTTGAAAAAGGTTCATGATTTCCGCGGATAATTTCGGGTCTAAATTGCCCGTTGGCTCATCGGCTAACAGCAGTTGCGGCTTATTTACTACGGCTCTTGCAATGCCCACACGCTGCTGCTCACCACCTGATAATGCCATAGGATAGTATTTTTCTTTGTCTAGCAAACCAACTTTATCCAAGGCAGCACGCACCCGTTTAGCGATCTGTAAAGGATCTGCTCCGCTGACTTGCAGTGGTAAAGCCACGTTATGAAAAACGCTACGATCTAATAATAGTTGGTGATTTTGAAACACCACACCCACGCGACGTCGATGAAAAGGAATAGCGCGGCGCCCCATAGTACGTAGATCAGTACCATCGACCAAAATTTGCCCTGAGGTCTGACGTTCAATCATCATCATCAGCTTCATCAGGGTACTTTTTCCTGCACCTGAGTGCCCAGTTAAAAAAGCCATCTCGCCTCTGCGCAGGTGAAAGCTCACCTGCGATAAAGCGTCTTGACCGCTTTCATACTTTTTTCCCACGCGCTGAAATTCGATATCCACGTTAAGCCACTATCCTTAAATTAAAAAGAAGACCTCGTCATCTTATTCTTGATCAAACAGTGCATCCACAAATTCTTTTGCAATGAAAGGGCGCAAGTCATCCGCTTGTTCCCCCACACCAATGTAACGGATGGGCAAACCAAACTGTTTCGCAATCGCAAAAATAATACCGCCTTTTGCCGTACCATCAAGCTTAGTTAACGTAATGCCGCTCACACCCACCGCTTCTGAAAACAATTTCGCTTGGCTAATGGCATTTTGTCCCGTACCTGCATCCAGCACCAACATAACCTCATGAGGCGCATTCTCGTCGAGTTTTTTCATCACTCGAACCACTTTGGCCAATTCATTCATCAGGTTTGCTTTGTTTTGTAGGCGCCCTGCCGTATCTGCGATGACAATATCAATGCCCTTCGCTTTTGCCGACTCTATCGCATCGTAAATGACCGAGGCAGAATCGGCCCCCGTATGCTGAGCCACCACAGGAACATTGTTTCGTTCACCCCATACTTGCAACTGCTCAACCGCGGCGGCACGGAAGGTATCACCTGCCGCCAACATAACACTTTTCCCTTCGGCCTGATATTTTTTCGCTAACTTACCAATGGTCGTTGTTTTGCCCACGCCATTGACACCGACCATTAAGATAACAAAAGGGCCATCCTGACTGACGGGATCCAATACTTGCTGCGACTGTTCTAGAATCGCTTCCATGTCCGCTTTTAAATGCGTCAGTAACGCCGTTGAGTCTTTTAATTCTTTGCGCTTAAGCTTCTCAGTCAAGCCGTTGATTAAGGTCTGAGTCGCGTCAACCCCTACGTCAGCCATTAACAGCTGCGTTTCTAATTCTTCTAATAAGTCACCGTCAACCTTTTTCTGTCCACCAATAACCGCGGACAAACCACCACCTAAGCCACTTCGGGTGCGAGATAAACCGGATTTAATACGCTGTGTCCAAGACAAGGCCGTTGGTTTCGATTCCAACACGCTGTCTTTCACTTTGGTTTCGGCCACTGGTGCAAGATCGAGCTGAGACCTTGACTGAAGAGACGCCTCATCGTTGGTGTCGGGCGTTTCTTTGTTCGTTTCTGCATCTCGTTGTTTTGCCGCCGCGATATCCGCGTTCATTTTATTAACAAAGCGACGACGTATCACAAACGCGATAACGGCCAATAGTGTGCCTATCACAACAGGCACGTAACGAGCATATTCACCAAGATACGGTGTAAAAAAAACAACTATTTGGTTAACAACTTCCATTAAATCGGTCTCTTTATTTTGACAGCTGAAAATAGCAGCAGTAAACAACCCTTCGCAACAGTAAAATACTGTTCGCAACCAGTGAAATACCACGCCGAAACACAACGCCCCGTAGATGGACACTTGTACCAGATTATTTTACCATCATTCTCGTTGACAAACAGGCTTACATTTCTCTAAACACCTCACCTAACACAGCCCAAGGTCCATTATGCCGGA
This sequence comes from uncultured Maribrevibacterium sp., assembly GCA_964494965.1. Lineage (GTDB taxonomy): Bacteria > Pseudomonadota > Gammaproteobacteria > Pseudomonadales > Marinomonadaceae > Marinomonas. Next base: position 3,774 of record CAZBUC010000042.1, on the reverse strand, counting down.
TGCCAGTAACCCCCTTTTTAGTCGGCCCGCTTTAGCCGCCATTATGTTGTTATCAACGCTGGCTATTTGGTTGTTGAATTTAACCGCACCCGGCACTAACTTGCCCACGCCAAACGTCAAGACCTGGTCCACCGAATCCGGTATACCAGTGACCTGGCTCTCTCAATCGCAATGGGAAAACAGCAACAAACTGGAAATACGCCTTGTATTTAACGCAGAGCATTCCAACCCTGCGACCATTCGAGCCACGCTGGATATGCTGTTGGGTGACTCTTTGCCGCTGAGCACAGCCTCAATTAACCAAAGGTTTTCCCCCCTAGCCGCGCGCGCGCTCAGTCATTACGACACTGATAATCAGGTCATCGGCGTGACCATGAACAGCGAGCCCGATTACCTCATCCCTAGTTTGTCCCTCATGACTCGCTGGCTGCAGACGCCCGATTTTAAACCTCGCTCATTTGATCAGTGGCAGCGACAACAGCAAACCGCCCTCTCAACACCACAATCATCATGGCAGCCTTTTTCTGGCAAACCGGCGGCCGATTTTTCTGACCTGTCACTTGATCAAGTGAAAGACTATTACCAAACTTTAAAAAACGCCGCTGCGAGCATCATTATTATCGGCCATATGACATCCGAATCAGAAGATAGAGTCACCCGCGCGCTTAATACCATTAGCCAAGATTATCGTTTATCGGCAACGAAGACCTCTGTCATGCAAAGCAAGCCGATGCAAAATATAGACGGTCAGACTGAAAAGCAGACTTCTTCTATAGACACGATATGGCAGAGTCAAAGTGCTATTGAGCTAGAACCCATCTCTTCCGTCAAAGAATGGTTAAGCCTACAAATTTGGGGAACCGACTTGGTCGCCACGCTCAATCAACAAGCCCACATTGACTTTGTGCAGCTGGCGCTGAACCTCTCTGTACAACCACCTTGGATCTGGTGGCAAACGCAATATCACAATACACTCACTTTAAACCAAAACACTATTCAAGAAGTGAGCACAGCAGCCAACATGAAGTCGCTTGCGTTACTGGAACCACTGCTTTCAACAAGAGATACCGAACATTTTCAGGCGCTCTTGGATGCGTTTAAAGCGCAGTTAGAACAACAAGCACTTTCACCCACTTGGTGGAGCGACATAGCCACTCAAGTGACCCATAAAAACGACGGATTCACACTGGAAAAATTTGCGACTGACTATCAAGACGCCATCACTCGCTTTACTATCGAGGACTATCGGAGTGCCCTAGAAGCGCTCTTAAAGCCCTCTTCCTATCAAGAAATTCAGGTCTACCAATGAAGAAAAATGCCCAAAATACCCCTCTGAAAAACAGCAAGCCAAAAGCGTCTAAAGTACGCATCATTGCGGGGGAATGGCGCTCTCGTCAGTTGCCTATTCCCAATGTAGAAGGTCTGCGCCCTACCCCAGACAGAGTGAGAGAAACACTGTTCAACTGGATTAATCACCACATTCCAGGCGCTCGATGCGGTGACTTCTTTTGCGGTTCTGGCGCGCTCGGCCTAGAAGCGCTCTCGCGCGGAGCCAAACACGTCACCTTTGTTGATAATTCCCGAGTCGTATCGCAGCAAATGACAGCAAACCTCGCCACCCTAGGCTCAACCAACGCTGACGTGATCGCCCAAAACACAGCAACCTATCTTGATGAGACGCCTCCGCGACCTATGGACATTATTTTTCTTGATCCACCGTTTCGTAAAGGGTGGTTAAACCAAATCGTGCCATTACTCGACAAAGGCTGGCTAGCCGAGCGCGCGCTTGTTTATATCGAAATGGAAAAAGAAGCCGCCTTACCCGCGTTGCCGTCACACTGGACGCTCGCTAAAGAAAAAGTCGCGGGGCAACTCGTCTATCGTTTGTTTGAGATCGCCCCTTAAACAAGAGCAACAGTAACCGCGCCGCCGTCAATGTGCACGACGGCGCGCCAAAATAGAGCAGAATCATTTTCCTCGTCAAACCGCCGCACCAGAAAGTGACCTTATTCAGATTATACCTAGCCTAAGCAGGCTGAGGCCCAAGTTTAGAAGGTATTTTCCCTCCCTCCTATAGCGCAATAACGGAACACACACTAGGCTTAGAATAGGCCGAATAGGCCGCTTTGTATTTTGAGCACGATATTTGCAGTTACCTTCTATCTTGACCGCAATTCGCTTAACAGACACGCACTCCCCTTTCACATACATGGGACAACTTATGCTGACCAACATACCGTTCAAATTAAAATTAATGCTGCTACTCATCACTGCGGTACTGGGATTTATCATAGTAACTTTCGTGGCAATGGAAGGATTGTCGTCACAAAAAAATGCCAGTAACGACTTGCGTACCTTGTCAAAAATCCAAACATCAAACGACGCTTTGGTCATTAATATGCTCGAAATGGCCGACAACAGTCGATCTCTTAGCGTACAAAACTACGAACAATATTTAGATTCTGCTAAAGAAAAAATCAAAGATAACAACGACATTATCAAACTCAATATCACAAGGGCCGACAGCCAAGACCTGAAGCAAACCTTACAAAACAGCTTGACTGAAATAAACGAATACAGCCAAGCACTCCTGTCTTTGGTTGAGCAGCGTTATATTATTGGCTTTGACTCCTCTTCGGGGTTGCGTGGCACCATAGAAAAAATGGGCAGTGAAATAAGCTCAGACATCGACAAACTGACGCTTTTAAAGCGCGAATTTACCAATGTTCGCAAAGCCGAAGCGGGGTATTTGTCCGACCCAACAAACGATAATCTCGCCGAATTTACAGCCAGCTTCGAACGCTTTGATAACCGCGTCGTCAATTTTGGTTTTCAAGACACACATGGGGTAAAAGCCTATGCGTATCGGGATGCCATAGTGCAATACGGCTCAGCGTTCATCTCGTTAAATCAAGCAGAAGACACCTTTAGCACTCAAAAAAATCAATTTAACGACAGCCAATACCAGGCACACCAACTCATTGAAAAACAACTTACACAAGCTGAAGCCGACGCAGAAAAAAGCTCCACCCAAGCCAACGTCACACTGCTAAGTGTCAGCACGGCGGTGGTTGTTTTCGCCGCACTGTTAATGATAGCCATCGGTCGCAGCGTCAATCTTACCCTTCAAGGAATTATTGCCGACTTAAACAAGGTCAAACAGGGGGACATGTCTTCAAAAGCCCCCGTCAACACAAGGCGCCACGACGAATTTGATCAGCTAGGTGAATCACTGAATCAGATGACAACAGGCTTAGGCGACGTGCTGAAAGACGTGGTCTCCACGACCGATCATGTCAGCGCAATGTCAACCGATTTGAACAATACCATTGGCAGCATCGCCAGCAGCAACCACTTAGTCAATCAACGTACTCACTCACTGGCCACGGCCACAGATGAGATTTCCAGTCGCCTCACCGAGCTGTCGAACACCACCAACTCACTTAGAGCGCAATCAAACGACACGTATCAGTCTGCTAAGTCAGGGGCCGACACCATTAAAACCGTGCTCAGTAGCATCAGCGACACTGTCAACATTGTCACCACAACCAGCCATCAGCTCAATGAGCTGGGACGCTTATCAAAAAATATCGACAACGTCATAGCCATGATCAACGACCTTGCCAGCCAAACCAACTTACTCGCTTTAAACGCCGCTATAGAGGCGGCGCGCGCCGGTGAAGCAGGACGCGGCTTCTCCGTGGTGGCTGACGAAGTGCGGGCTTTGGCAGAAAAAACCGTCGACGCTACCTCCAAAATAACCGAGATAGTCAA
>CAZBUC010000041.1:2770-12588 GCA_964494965.1 uncultured Maribrevibacterium sp. | reverse complement strand
GTTCGGTTTACAGCTTCTGCATGTGCCCAGGTGGCACCGTGGTGGCTGCGACCTCTGAAGAACACCGCGTGGTGACCAATGGTATGAGCCAGTATTCTCGCAATGAGCGTAACGCCAACAGCGCCATCGTGGTAGGTATTGATCCTTCGGATTACCCGGGTGGTCCACTCGCTGGCATCGAATTCCAACGCAAACTAGAAAGCCTTGCTTATGAGTTGGGTGGCAGTAACTACGACGCGCCCGCGCAAACGGTGGGTGCGTTTTTACGTAATGAAACACCCGAAAAGCTCGGCACCGTAGAGCCTTCTTTCAAACCGGGTATCAAGTTAACGAATTTGGCCGATGCCTTGCCCGATTTTTGTATCGAGGCGATTCGCGAAGCCATTCCTGCGTTTAACAAGAAAATCAGAGGGTTTGCCTTTGATGACGCCTTGTTAACGGGTGTGGAGACACGTACGTCAGCCCCCATCAACATCAAACGCGATGATGACAGCCTAGAAAGCATCAACACCAAAGGCTTATATCCAGCCGGAGAAGGTGCCGGCTACGCGGGCGGCATTATGTCCGCAGCGATTGATGGCATTAAGATCGCTGAAGCCATGGCGTTAAGCTTAAACAAGCATCATATGGCCTAAGAAACCAATAAATATTTCGATTTAATTCACTCAAAAAAGAAAAGGAATTTCCATTGAAAAAAGCACTCTTTGCCCTTGCTCTTGTTCCGGTTGCCGCTTTAATAGCGGCACCAAAATTCATAGCACCTCAACACCAAGATGCGCTGTCAGACATAGTGGCCAATATCAATAACGCGCCTGGTTACTCTGCCGAGCTTGTCGCGACACAAACACGCTGGTTTGGCTCAAATAACCCCCTTTTATTAACCTTAGATATGGCGCAGTTTGGTTATCCAACACAAGAAGACACCTTGCAACTTGAGCTTGAATTAGATTCTCAATTTGGGCCAATCCTGTTTGCCGATCAAGGCATGTTTGGGCTATTTAACACGCAAGTCAGTGTGGCGGCGCCAACGCTACGCAACGCACTTAGTTGGGACGAAAAGCAGGACTTTTATAGGCTTTCTATCATGGGAGACACCAGTGGCAACCTTAAGCTAATGGACGTTATTCCAGAATTGCGCAGTCTTGATAACGAGTTGACGTTTCGTGGTTACTCAGGTCAAGGAGAAATCACCACTGACACCATTCGTTATCAAGGGGTAGCAGAAAACACTCAATTAAGTAATGGATATACCACGATTAAGGCCGAGGATTTTGGCATTTCTCTCAACTTAGAAGCGGGAATAGAGACACTTCTGCAGGGCGGCTTTTATGGCAGTGATATGTCATTTACCCTCAATGCGCTGGAAGTGAATAACCGCACCAAGTTATCCGGCTTAAAAATCGCGCTGAGTACCGCGTTTGATCAAGAGACGGCACTGGGCAATATTGGGATTGGCTATTTCGCAGACGCCGTGACACACCAAGACATAACTGTATCCGATCTTGCTGTCGTTACCGAACTAAATCGTTTGAGTAACCGCTTCTTCCTTGATTACAAGGCTTTTGCTGACAATCTGCTCGCACAGAATACCCTTAACCAGGATTTGTACGACCCTCTGTTGATTTTCATTCAAGACAATATAGACACATTGTTAAGTGAGAATCCTGAGTTTAACATCACAGAAATACGCGGAACCTTTCCTCAAGGTCGGGTATCAGCGAGCGTAACCAGCACCATTGTTGGGATGGAAAATCCGACTTTAAATGCGCTGCTTACGCCAGAATATTGGCTTTATCACACGGTTGCTAAAGCCAATATTAAAGTCGATGCGGCTTTACTGAACAATCTGGTTGAACGTTTTATTGCCAACCAAACAGGAGCATCCGCGTCCGCCCCCAATGTAAAAGAACAGGCACGCATGATGATTCAACCTTTCGTACAGCAGGGCTTTATTCGCTTTGTCGATGGACAAGCCGAAACACAAGCTATATTGGAAAAAGGTCAGATTGACGTTTATGGCACCCGCTTCCCTCTGATGTAACACACAAAAAAAGCACGCTTTGCATAATAGCCAAGCGTGCTTTTTTAGATTCTTTCTGGATGTTTGCTGTAATTTGAATAAATGCTCTGCGTTCTTAAAATAACCTACAAGGCTTGCCCATTGTATTGGGTTAGCAAGCAATCCTGTCCTTTACCCTTGAGCATGTTACAAAAATTCGTACTGAATGTTTTGTTCAAAAAAGGACCGACTTTTAACTGATACATGCTGCGTCCATTCACATCTTTCTCATTAAGCAATGGCTCTAGCCCAACGAATGCATCGGGATGGGCGTCACGCAGCACTCGCCAGCCACGCAGAGCTTCTTCACGAATCCCGTAAGCCGCCAACTGTACGCCATACTGCATCGTTTGGATCGTCGGTGGTGTTGCAGATTCAAGTGGTGCACTGACGGCAGGGGGCGCGGTTCTGTTCATCACAACACTTTCTTCCGATACCAACGGCTCTTCAGAAGTCAGATCGTCTTCACGCATGGTACTAGACTCAGACATTCTATCGTTAGAAGACGATATCACAGCAGGCGCGACGTTAATCGCCGCAACGTTATCATTGTTAGATTCGCCGTCCTCATTGTCATTATCAGGCGCTTCGTTTGTCGACGACATTCCCTCTCCTTGAGTCAACGCGGCCACTTGCGCTTCTAATTCGTCTAATCTATCTAATTTCAGCTGGACGGCTTGCCATTGGCTTTCATGTTCTTGCACCTTGTCTTGTAAATCAGCGTAGGTCATAAAGGTGTTTTTGCTATCCATTGAGGAACAGGCCCCTAATGACGCCCCCATCATGACGACAAGCAGTGTTTTTGACATTTTTCTCATTACTGTCTCCCTGTTCATTATCGATTTATCTATTCAGTTATCAGAGCGTTTGCTCCTTCATTTTTCAGAAGAACGCCATAATCTGGTTAAGTCCCCATAAAATTAAGGCATATCGAGCCGCTTTACCAATAAAAACTAACGGTAAAAAATACCAAAGGGAGGTTCGTAACACGCCAGCGACTAAAGCAATCCCATCCCCTACCACGGGTAACCATGTAAACAACAAACTCCAGACACCATAACGATTGAAAAAACGCTCGGCTTTTTGTCTCGACTTTGGCTTAATCGGAAACCATTTTCGGTCTTCAAACCTGACCAGATAAATTCCTAGAAACCAATTAGTCAACCCACCTAACGTATTGCCAACGCTGGCGAAAAGCCACAGAAGAAATATCGACAGGCTGGTGTCATTTGCGTAGTAAAGCAAGACACCTTCTGACCCTAGAGGCAAAATGGTGGCAGACAAAAAAGCCACCGAAAAAACCATAAAATAGCTTAACAAATCACCCTCTTCTTTTTGCCAGTTCGTTTATTTAACACCCTATTTTCTGGTTTAGACGATCTCTTAATTGCCGTAATCACCAATATCGACCATTATAATGACTTAACGCACGGCTTCCTGCTAGGCAAGATGTAAAAAAGCCTTTACTCTAAATCCTTCGTAGCGCCGGGTAGATCTTTCTTGGTTTTTCTTTAACGCTAACAAAACACTCTTAAGCTGACGGAGGCGAAATGCTGGATCGCATAAATGATATAAAAGTTCGTTACAAGCTGTGGGCGATTATTGGTTTAATGTCCATGGGCACAACGGCACTGATTCTTCTGTCATTGACGTCTTTATTCAATAGCCATGTAGAAGCCAGAAAAGATCGAACCCATGACATTTTAGACATCGCCACGTCTGCTTTAAATACGGCTTATAAAAAACAAGTGTCAGGAGATCTCACCCAAGATCAAGCCAAACAAGAGGCACTGTCCTTATTGGCAGACTTCAAATACGGTGATCAACAAAGTATCTGGATAATTAATCAAAAACCTCTAACATTATTGAATGCACCAACCCATTACCCAGACCAAACTCTCCCCAGCACCTTATCTTCGGCCTTACGCTCACTAACCGATACGACACAAAGCCATCACACCGTGGACTTTGATTACCTAGACAAAGACGGTTTAGAGCACAGCATGTTAGCCAGTGCAACTACCTTCTCACCTTGGAATCTCACTCTAGTAGCAACAGCATCGATGGACGAGGTGATTCATTTTTTCCTAACTGCCCTAATAGACTACGCCATACTCGTGTGCATTTTAACGCTCGTTGTGGGTGGCAGCGCCTTGTATATTATTCATCTTGTGACGCATCGTGTCACCGCACTGTGCACCACAATGACATCTGTTCAACACTCTGGTGATTTGACTCAACGTGTTGAATTTAAAGGAAAAGATGAAATGGGCGCCATGGCGCAAGCCTTTAACAGCATGATGAACGACTTTCAGTCGATTGTTCGCAATGTGGCTCATTCTAGTGAAACGCTAGACAGTATTGTCGAACAAACCACGCAGTCGACCAAACAAACCTCGAAAGGTGTGACCAAACAACTGTCTAATATCAGCGAAGCGGCCAGTCTGATGCAAAGCGTTATGGCCTCTGTGGAAGACACCTTAGCCATTGCCCAACAAGCCAACACCACGACGCAACAGCTTGGCCAACACTCCAAACAGGGCCTTGGTGTCATGAACAAAGCCAATCAAGATATCCAACAACTGTCTCTTGAAGTCGGTGATGCCGCACAGCAAATTCAAACCCTACAAGAAGACGTCACTCACATAAACGCACGGTTAAGCATTATTTCGGAAGTTGCAGATCAAACCAACTTGTTGGCTCTCAACGCGGCAATAGAAGCTGCCAGAGCAGGAGAACAAGGTCGAGGCTTTGCCGTCGTCGCTGACGAAGTACGACAGCTAGCCAAGCGCTCGCAACTTGCCGCGACTGAAATTGGCGGCTTGATTGATCAATTAACACAACAGACGATAACCACAGTAAATGTTATGGAATCGGCTCGAAATACGGCCAATGTCGGCGCCGAGCAAACCGATGAAGCGGGTGCCGCATTTTCTGAAATTGCCAATGGCGTCTTGTCTATCTCGCAACTTAATCGCAATATTAGTGACGCTGCTGAACGCCAGCATACTTCTTCTAAAACCGTCCATCACACCTTACAAAATATTGCTGACATCAGTGAGAAAACAAGCCACAACTCCACTGACATTGAAACCTCTGTTAAGAACTTACAAACCTGTGCTCGCCAACTGCGCCAGCTGGTTCATCAGTTCAGCACCTAACCATGGCAAAATTACGCAGCGTTAAACGTAAAAATTCACTTAACAAACTTGCCATTTATTCTTAACGCCTACTTAAAGCTCAGGATTGGCGGCAAGTTAGCCGATTTTAAAAAATTAAGTTAAAAAGAAGAAAGTTTCCCTCTTTTACTTCTTGGTGAGTCCCTCTATGTTTGGGTATAGTGGTTTTATTTGAATGAATACCTGTCATTTTATAGATTGACGTATTGTTCAGCCCGCTCTACAACCCATTGCGTTTTCTAAAGGATCAACCATGGCGTCTGACACGCAAGACAAACTCGATTCTCTTTATCAGCATATTCAAGCGGTTATTTTGTCCCGCCAACACCCCGTTACCGGCCTATTCCCTGCCAGCACAAGCATCAATAATCACGGTAATTACACCGATGCTTGGGTTCGCGACAACGTTTACAGCATTCAAGCCGTTTGGGCGCTTTATTTGGCTTACAAACGTGCTTCAAACCCTGACAAACGCACCCATGAACTGGAATTTGCCTGTGTTAAAATGATGCGCGGTTTACTTTTTGCCATGATGCGTCAATCCCACAAAGTCGAAGCCTTTAAGCACAGTTTGGACCCCAAAGACGCGCTGCACGCCAAGTACGATACAAAATCGGGCTTAGAAGCCGTGGCAGACGATGCATGGGGGCATTTGCAAATTGATGCCACCAGCTTTTATTTGCTCATGATGGCGCAAATGACCAAAGCCGGTAGTAAAGTCATTTATTCTCGCGATGAGTTTAATTTCGTCCAAAACCTTATCTACTATGTGTCTCGTACTTATCGCACCCCTGATTATGGTATTTGGGAGCGTGGCAACAAGGTCAATAACGGCAAAGCAGAAATAAACGCCAGCTCTGTGGGCATGGCAAAAGCCGCCATGGAAGCCATGGATGGATTGAATTTATTTGGTGAAGATGGCCCAGAATGGGCGGTGGTGCACTCTTTCGCCGACGCGGTCGCCCGCGCAGGTTCCGTGCTGCAATCATTACTGCCAAAAGAATCTCGTTCAAAAGAAGTCGACAGTGCGATTCTCAGCATTATCGGTTTCCCCGCCTTTGCGGTGAACGATGAACAGCTAACACAACGCACTCGTGAAGAAATCATCAGTAAATTAGGTGGCGAGTATGGCTGTAAACGCTTTTTACTAGACGGTCACCAATCAGAATTAGAAGATCCTAGCCGCATCTACTATGAACACGACGAGTTGATCAATTTTGAGCACATAGAGTCAGAATGGCCGCTCTTTTTTACCTATCTCTATATCGACCGTTTATTTGCCCGCGACTGGGAAAGTGCCAACTTTTACCGACATAAATTAGAGTCTTTAATGGTTGAAAAAGACGGGCACATGCTTTTACCTGAGCTCTACTATGTTCCTCAAGAAAATATCTTGGCGGAAAAAGAAAACCCCGGATCACAAAAACGTCTTCCCAACGAGAACCTACCTTTAGTGTGGGCGCAAAGTTTGTATCTAGTTGGCAAAATGCTAGACGAAGAGTTGATTAAAACCGATGACCTCGATCCCCTCGGCTTGCATCGCATACAGCATAGACCTAACAAGGTCACCACCTCTATGGTGATTTTGGCGCAGAACGACAAGGTCAAACAAAAACTGCTGGATGCTGGCTGTTTGTGTCAAACCCTTGAAGACATTAAACCCCTAAAAGCCATCAGCGCAGATCAATTGGTGGAAACCTACCGCTATTTAGGCGTGTCCGAAGCACTAGGGTTATCAGGACGTCCTGATCGTGCGCTCAACAGCTTGGCAACCTCACAAGCGTTTAGTATCAATGACGACAGCTACTTGTGTTTGTCATGGATTCAAAATGAAAACAAAGATTATCGCAAGATTGATCCAAGCCTCTTTCAAGCACACATTCGCAATGAGCTAAAAACTCTTGCTGAGCATTGGTATTATCAAGCCAACGCTGTGTTCACTATTCTCATTGATGAAGCCATCAGTGAAATGAAAGGATGCGATGAGCTGTTTCAATTTATTCGCTCCTTACAGCAGCGTGAGCATAAAAACTTTAGGGTCATCCCACAATCCGCAAAGAATGCCTTTAAATCTGGTAATCGACGCGACATCAAAATCAGTGCATTAGGTCATCGTTCACTAGGCATTAAACTGCCAGCTCACGACCTGTTTTGGCCCTTATCGAATAAAACGAGCACGTACGATTCGTCAAAAATAGCCTTGTCGGACACGGCGAGCCTTCTAAACAGACTAAATCAGACACCGTCTCTCAGCGAAGCCGTTGATTGCTTGATGGCATTAGGGGAACGTCGAGCCTTGATGGAGATTATGCCTGGTTCCGAACCCGCTGAAACCGCCTATAAAGTACTAGGCAGTATCTATTATCAAGCTTTGTTGTTAGAAGACTGGAGTAGTGCAAGACAGCTGTATTCTTTGTTGTTAACCCCGTCTACTGACTTGGCAACTTACATTGCAGACATCACTGTACGTCAGCGCCTGTTAGTCATAGGGGAAAACCCAGAGACAGAGGTGGATATCAGTACGCCACTGCACCAAGATGCTATTTTGGAACAGCTTAAAAGCGTATCATCATCACCCATTAGTCTTGTGATAAGTCATGAATTAATCGCTATTGCAGGGACGCTCATTAAGGTGAATCCTGAATTCTTTTCAGGCATCAGGACGATTCGTATTCATAATCTTGCCGTGTTGTGTGCTCGTCAATTTGATCCTGAAGAAGAGGAATCCGTTTACGAGACCCTAGCTCAGCTTTCTCCTAGTCAGCTTTATGAAGCGCTAACGCAGTCACTGCAACAGAAACATGATGAATTTGCGCACGTGACCAATACCATGCGCTACCACAACAGCAGTGACGCACAAAGTAAGATGAAGGACGTTGACTGGTTTGATTGGCGCTCTGAGCAGGGTATGATCACTAAACTACCTGAATCTATGCTATTGCAACTTTGGGGAAGCCTAAGCCATGTGGACACTATTGTCTTTGGTGATCCACAGAGTAATACGATTTTAGATTGTAAACGCGCGCTCAGCTCAATGACACCGGGTGAAGATACGTTTGCCGTCTTAATTGAAACCTTGACGTCAGACATTCACCCAAGCTGGTATAAGAGCCTAATATTTGAAGGTTTGTATGCTTTTATTCAGTTTTGCCAACAAAACAAAAAGGGCTACTTTGAACGCAATATCAACCTACCGGTATTGGTGTCACAAGCGGCCCTTGATCACGCGAATCAGCAACAAGCTGAACAGGTCACAGAAAGCTTAGCTGAAGCGGCATTGGACGAGTTTGCTCAAATCACGCCTAATAAAGTGAATCATTATTTGCGTCGTGCTGTGAGTAAACTTCACGATCAACAGCACCATTAATCATTGAGTTAACACTCTCACTCTTGCTGGAGAAGTGAATGGATATAATAAAAAACGACCTCATCAACGATGTACTGACAACACGCTGCGCTGATCCCTTTGGCTGTTTAGGTTTACAACAAGGGCCGGCGAAAAAAGGCCTTTCTTTAACCGTTTGGCAGCCGGAAGCCTTGTCGATTCGCGTCCTAGCCATGGATTCGGATACGCTCTTGTCAACGATGAAACCCACTCAGCACCCAGGCTTATTTTATGCTGAGTGGCCAAAAGAAAACTCACGTTTTCACTATCGGCTTGAAATCACTTACAAGGACAATAGCCAGTACATCATGGTGGATCCTTACCAATTCCCTGAGGCCACTTTTACAGACCCAGAGCATCACCAAGCCAGCTTATACAAGAGTCAGGGCGCCATTCTAACCCATGCTCAAGTAAGTAAATCGCTCACAGTGACAGGAACTCGGTTTGCTGTTTATGCCCCTGCGGCACGCTCGGTTGCAGTCGTCGGTGACTTTAATGCCTGGGATGGACGCGTCCATCCTATGTCCAGTAACGGCGATGGTATCTGGCGTCTGTTCATTCCTAATGTCATGCACGGTGCTCGTTATAAGTTTGAAATTCGCTCTCATGCCGGAGAAATACTGCCTCACCGCAGCGACCCATATGCGCAGCGCATTGAGCAGTACCCTTCTTTTGCCAGTGTTACCTGCTTTGACAACAAGCACCAATGGCAAGACGACGCTTGGGTCACACGCCCAGTAGAAGACATTTATGAAAAACCCATGAGCATTTATGAATTGCATTTAGGCTCATGGCGAAGAAAAGACGACAACCAGCCCCTCACCTACGCGGAAATAAAAGACCAGTTAGTGCCTTATGTGGTTGAAATGGGCTACACCCATGTGGAACTCTTGCCTATTACGGAATACCCTTTTGATGGCTCTTGGGGTTACCAGCCGGTTGGCTTGTACGCCGTCACCTCTCGCTTTGGCTCACCAGAAGACTTTAAGGCCTTAGTCGATGCCCTGCATCAAGCCAATATTGGTGTGATCATGGATTGGGTACCTGCACATTTCCCTGCTGACAGCCATGGCTTAGCCAATTTTGATGGTTCTAAGCAATACGAATACCCAGACCCTAAAAAAGGCTGGCACCCTGAATGGAATTCCATCATTTACGATTTTGGTAAAGATCATGTCGTAAATTATCTCATTAG
>CAZBUC010000041.1:0-2760 GCA_964494965.1 uncultured Maribrevibacterium sp. | reverse complement strand
GTTCCATATCGACGGTCTGCGTGTCGATGCTGTGGCATCCATGTTGTATTTAGATTATTCCCGAGAAGATGGTGAATGGATCCCCAATAAAGATGGCGGAAATCATAACTACGAAGCCATTGATTTTCTTCGCCGTCTTAACGAAACCGTGTACTTGAATCATCCGCGTTGCTTCACCGTCGCAGAAGAATCCACCGCTTTCCCAGGGGTGTCTAAACCCACTTATATGAATGGATTAGGTTTTGGTTTTAAGTGGAACATGGGATGGATGAATGACTCCCTCGCTTACATCAAGAAAGACCCCATTTACCGACAGCACCATCAAGGTGATCTCAGCTTCAGTATGGTCTACGCGTTTGATGAGCAGTTTGTTCTGCCTATTTCCCATGACGAAGTAGTGCATGGCAAAGGCTCTATGATCACCAAGATGCCGGGAGACCCATGGCAGAAATTCGCTAATTTACGCGCTTTCTCAGCTTACATGTATTTTCATCCGGGCAAAAAGCTCAACTTCATGGGCAATGAATTTGCTCAAGGACAAGAATGGAGCCACGAGCGTTCTTTAGACTGGCACCTGCTTGAGACAGACTTTCATAAAGCGCAGCACCTTTTATCGAAAGATCTGAACCATCTTTACCAAGAAGAAAGCAGCTTGCATTTTGATCACTCTCACCTTGGCTTTGAATGGATCAGCTACGATGACAGTGCAAACAGCATTTTGGCCTTCGCTCGTAAAGCAAAAAACAGCGACGCACACAGTATCGCTGTGGTTAACTTTACTCCGACACCCCATGGACGTTATCGAATTGGTGTACCTAAAGCAGGCTACTACAAGATCATTTTAGACACGGATGAGACAAAATACACGGGTAGCGGTTATGTCAAAACACAAGTGTACAAGACGCAAGCCGTGGTTAGCCATGGACGTGAACAGAGCATCGAGCTGCAAATCCCACCTTTGGCGGGTATGCTACTGATCTGGTCCGCGACACCCGTAAACTAAAAACACACAATACGTTAACCATCACACCAAGAGGCAATAATGAGCTCAGCAACACATTCCCTTTCTAATGGCACACCTTTTCCTCTTGGTGCCACCGTCACTGACCATGGCGTTAATTTTGCTGTAGTCGCTGAAGAGGCTCATCAGTTGTATTTGTGTCTTTTTGACCAAGACGGCACAGAGCGCGAATCCTTGCCTTTTATTAATAAGCGTAAAGGCGTTTGGTACATGGAAGTACTGGGATTAACCGAAGGGCAACACTATGGTTTGCGGGCAAAAGGCGAGTTCAATCCGGCGCAACAACATATGTTCAATGAGCATAAGTTGCTGATCGACCCTTATGCTAAACAGCTGAGTGACAAAATAGCTTGGCATCAGGATCAAGCAGCGATGACGAAAGAAGGTCAGTTGCACTCTGCCGATTCAGCTTATTGCGTTCCTAAATGTATCGTGCGAACAGTACAAAGTGATTTAACACGCCCAGCGAGAGTCAAGGTTGAGCCTACCAGCCGAGCGCTTTATGAACTGCATGTTAAAGGCTTTAGTCAAAACCTGCCAATTGATGATGACCTAAAAGGCACTTATTTAGGGGTCATTTCAGAGGCAGGCATTCAACATTTGCAAAGCCTGAATATTACCACCATTCAGCTCATGCCTTGTTTTAGCTTTATGACTGAACGGCATCTGCAATCCCTGTCTTTGACGAATTACTGGGGCTATAACCCTGTCAGCTTTTTTGTGCCAGAACCGTCTTATGCCAAGCTCGATGCTATCACAGAGTTCCAGCACATGGTGGATGGCCTCAAAACAGCGGGCTTCGAAGTCATCTTAGATGTGGTCTACAACCACACCGCTGAAAGTGAATTAAATCAATCCAGTGTGTGCTTTCGTGGTCTAGACAATGCCCGCTACTATCGCCACCAAGATGGTCAATATTTGAATTATACTGGCTGTGGAAACTGCCTCGACACCTTCCATTGGGCCAGTATTCGCTTGATTTGTGACAGTATGCGTTATTGGGTTGAGGTCATGGGCGTAGACGGTTTCCGTTTTGATCTTGGTGTTGACCTAGGCCGAACGAATCATGACTTCAGCCCTAATGCCCCCTTATTGCAAGCAATTCTTCAAGACCCCGTTTTAAGCGAAACCTGCCTTGTTATGGAACCTTGGGACATAGGCCCCAACGGCTATCAAGTTGGCCAATTCCCGAATGGCTTTTTAGAATGCAATGACCAATACCGTGACACTATGAGACGTTTTTGGCGCGGCGATAACGACCTGGTAGCGGCGTTTGCTACCCGACTGATGGGTTCCCGTGATTACTTCCATAAAGGCCACCGTAGCGCCCTCACTTCCGTCAATTACATCACCTACCATGACGGTTACACCTTGAGAGACTTGGTGTCTTATCACCAGCGCCATAATTTGGCCAACATGGAAAATAATCGTGACGGCCATGGCGATAATATCAGCCAAAACTTTGGTGTCGAAGGCGACACCGACGATCAAAATATTCAAGCCAGACGCCTAAACCAACAATTGTGTTTTATGGCAACCTTGCTGTTGAGTCAGGGAACGCCTCACATTTTGGGCGGCGACGAGTTATCCCATACACAACACGGCAATAACAACGCCTATTGCCAAGACAACGAGATCACTTGGCAACAATGGCAGCACGTCAGTTCTGCAGAGCGTCATGCGAGAGAATCGCTACAAAGCACCATATCGACATTATTGGCGCTGCGCAAAACCTACCC
>CAZBUC010000040.1:0-12589 GCA_964494965.1 uncultured Maribrevibacterium sp. | reverse complement strand
CATTATGTTCCTGCCACTGTACTGGGGTTGGTGTCACTAGAACAGCAATACCAGTGTCTTTTCTATGGGCTTCTAAAGAAGCAAAGTGCAGTGCTGGGTTATCTGACCATCTGAGGTCATTCCTAAGCCAAACAATATCTTCGATTTTCATTGGATACCTTATTAAACAGAATGTGAGTGTTTAAGCTGAGGTTTGTAGGTGCTCGGTCAAAGCGATGGCACTCAGAATTGCGCCTTCGGCGTCACCTTGGCACAGCCAATCTCCCACTGCACCGACATTTTGATCAGGCAGCCAGTAAAAACTTTTGTTGTCGACGTTTTCAGTGAAGCGGCTGAGTAACCAACGGTGGGGAACACCATGTTTGAGGACTCTTAATTCTGTTTCCTCAGAAAAGGCTTGAAGTAATGTATGGGAGATCCAAGACTTATCGACGTCTAAATGTTGGTTGGTCCATTCAGGTGTAGTATGAATGACCCAGCGGTCAACCTTATCGCTGTTGCGCATGGGTTTGTAGTTGTCTTTGATCATGCGTTGGATAGCGGAATTTTGTGGCTCGACAAGCGCATTAAGATCACAATGTGCCGTTTCTAACCACATTGACCATTGAGGTTGCGCGCTTGCACAGGCTTGATTCGCGCGAAGCAGAAGGACAGCTAACTTAGGGCTACAGGATAAAATAGCAGCGGCTTGAGGCGCCGGAATCGCAATAATAATCTGTTTTGCTATAACCACGGGTTGATATTGATCATCGCGTAATAACCAGTGCGAAGGGGTGTTGTCGGCTTCTTCTATGTGATGAATGCGGGTGTTGGTAATAAAGTGAGTATCGCCAAGCCAATGTCGAGTAATGGCGCTCATCTTTGGTATACCCACATAAGCCTGTTGTTCTGTTGTACTAAATTGTTTCCAAACGGCTGCAACTTGGTTTTCAGTCAGTGTTTTGAAGAGTGCTTTTGTTTTTTCGTCTTTTACACAAATAAAAGGCGCCCCTAGATCGCAGCTTGTGTCGCCATCAAGTCTTTTACTTCCAGCACGACCACCGCTGCCGCGGCTTTTATCTATAACACAAACGCTTTTACCTGATTTAGACAATAGATGTGCACACAAACTGCCGGACAGCCCAGCCCCTATAATAGCGATGTCAAAGGTGGGTGTGTTGTTTTGCTTTGCTGGTAGTACACTCATTGCTTAATGTCCTGATTAAATAACTCATTGTGTAAAATTCACTGCGTACAATATAGAAAGCCAGACATGAAAAGCAACCATGTTGTCACTTCAGTTCGCCCCAACAAACCTATTGTATGCGTGGTCAATCGTTTGTAAACACGAAAGGCAGTGATAAAGGCTCTTCTTGAAAGTCTTAAGGTATCAGTATCATAACGTTAATTAATTATATTGATCGATGAGTTCGGTCTATTCTGACTCCATAGACATGGGGAGACAGATTATGAAAACCAAAACTTTTACCTTTGCGGTAATGCATTTTGTTATTGCTTTTAGTGTTGCTTACTTAATTACCGGCAGTGTGTTTGTGGGTGGTGCGGTCGCGATTGTAGAACCTGCTATTAACACGGTGGCGTTTTATTTTCATGAATTATGGTGGAATAAATTTAAATCAAATCGCTCCACCGTAAAGTCTAACCGCTCTGCAACAGAGATAAATTGTGTACTTCAGTCTGCGGGAGAGAGTTACGCTTTACGTTCAATGTAAAAAGAAAACCCCATCCATGCTGAGCATGAATGGGGTTTTAGTGTGTTTAGCTATTCAATCCAAGGTATTACTGCATTGGATTGATAAGGAAATACAGTACGACAGCCACAGCGATTGGCGCGGTAAACTTCATCGAAATATTCCAAAGCTTGTAAACGCCTTCCGGCAGTTTTAGCTCATCCTGAGCAAATTTATCTTTCACCACCCAACCGGCAAAAAGAGCAATCAAGATACCGCCAAGTGGCAACATGATGTTTGCTGTGATGTAGTCTAGGAAGTCAAAGGTATTTTTGCCGAACAAAGTGAAGTCTGACATAAAGTTAAAGGATCCTAGGCACGCGATCCCCAGTCCCCAAACAACCACGCCTAAAGCGATAGAAGCCGAAAGACGTTTCATTTTGAAGCGTTCTACTAAAAAGGCAACAGTCGGTTCCAGCAAAGAGATCGCTGAAGTCCAAGCCGCGACGCCAATGAGTACAAAGAACATGGTGCCGAACAATTGTCCAAAAGGCATTTGTCCAAACGCCACAGGCAATGAAATAAACATGAGTCCAGGACCGGCTGCAGGGTCCATACCATTTGAGAAAATGATAGGGAAAATGGCCAAGCCAGCGACCAGAGCAACTAGGGTGTCTAAGGCGCCTATGGTTAATACGGTTTTACCAATGGAAGCGGATTTGGTCATATAAGAGCCGTAGGCCATTATCGTGCCCATACCAAGGGATAAGGTGAAGAAAGAGTGACCTAACGCGATTAGCGCGGCATTCCATGTGAGTTTGCTGAAATCAAATTGGAACATAAAGTTCCAACCTTCCGCAAAGCCGCCTGTGCTCATAGCGTAGCCAAGCAAAATAATGAGGAGTACAAACAAGATCGGCATCATGATGCGTGTTGCTGTCTCTATGCCTTTATTGATACCTGCTGCGACAACGGCAATCGTCATAATGCTGAAGATAGTATGCCATATTAGTAGGGTGGCAGGGTCTCCAAGAAGAGCACTGAACGCAGCACCTGCTTGATCAGAAGTTGTTCCCGCCAAATCGCCCATCAACATGGCTTTTATGTAATGTAGTACCCAGCCACCCACAACAGAATAGAAAGAGAAAATCAGCACGCCTGACAGCATACCCATTACCCCGATTAATCCCCATTTGCGAGAACCACTAGATTCCTCTGCCACATCGCTTAATGCGTTGATAGGGTTTTTACGAGCACGACGACCAATCAACACTTCGGCCATCATGATCGGAATACCAACCAGTAAAATACAGGCTAGATAGACAAGGACGAATGCACCACCACCGTTTTCACCAGTGATGTAAGGGAACTTCCAAATATTTCCTAAGCCAACCGCAGAACCCGTTGCTGCTAGTATGAAAATCCAGCGACTCGCCCATGAGCCTTGGATAGAGGTTTTATTTTTCATAGTTATCTCTAATTGGTTAAAAGCATTTAGTTAAAAGTATTTCTTAAATATTGTGTACATACAGCGTTCAGAGTTTCCTGATATCCATGCTTGCGTTTCCCACTTCGCCGGCACGAATGAGTGCTGGTAAGCAAAACTCTGAATTGGGGGGCGATTTTCCGAATTTCGCCTAATACATGCAACAAAAAATACACTTTTTTATGTTTATTGCCTTGTTGTGGGCGCGTTTTATTGAGAAATACGATTTTATTTTTGGGACGTGTATTTTGGTAGGAGATCCGATTAAGATTACTTCTCTAATGTTTAGCTCTCTAAATAGGTCTGGACTGGAAATTGATTTCATGTATAATAATTAGACATCAAAGTAATTTTTCTTGAAAAGCAGCGTCTAACGCGAATGAAGAAATTAAGTAGGCCATGCTTATTGAAGAAAAATATGACTTAAATACTCACTCAACACGGACAAGGTTATGACTGCAGAAAAAATATCACTGAGCAAGCCTAGTGCTACCGATGGGATGGCTGTTAACCAGTTGATCGCTTCGTGCCCACCTTTAGACACTAATTCAGTATATTGTAATTTGTTGCAAGCCAGTCACTTCAATGAAACATCGGTGGCAGCTCGGGCTGATAGTGGTGAATTAGTTGGGTTTGTATCTGGGTATATTCAGCCAAACGCAACCGATACATTATTTGTATGGCAAGTGGCAGTGAGTGAAAGTGCTCGTGGTCAAGGACTTGCAAAAAAAATGGTTTTATCACTGCTCGAACGACTTATCTGTTCGGATGTGCGTTACATAGAAACCAGTATTACAGCCTCCAACCAGGGATCTTGGGCTTTATTTAGACGCCTCGCTAATGAGCTTGGCGCGTCCCTTAAAGAATCCATCATGTTTGATAAACAGACTCATTTTAGTGGTCGGCATGATACCGAGCACTTGGTGCGTATCGGACCCATTTCACAGAAGGTTGCAAAATCTTAGATAGAAAGAAAACAGTAGGTCGAGAATAGATGAGCTTGGAAGTATCGCTTTCGCTCTCTGATTATCGTTTTGCCTACTAAACAACCGTTTTAACATTAAAGGATGATAACAATATGAAAATTTTTGACGAAATTGAATCAGAAGTACAATCTTATGCTCGCTCTTTTCCACGTGTCTTTAACCGTGCGCTGGGTGCTCATTTGTATGATGAAGAAGGCAATAAGTACTTAGATTTTCTGGCCGGTGCAGGTACGCTGAATTATGGTCACAATAATCCGATTTTTAAAGAAAAGCTGGTTGAATACATTTTAGCCGATGGCATTACTCACGGCTTAGACATGCATACAAAGGCGAAAGGGGAATTCCTAGAGGCCTTTAAAGAACATATTTTAGAGCCACGTGGTCTTGAATACATGGTGCAATTCACCGGTCCTACTGGCACTAACGCGGTCGAAGCCGCACTTAAACTGGCTCGAAATGTGACTGGACGTGAAAACATCGTAAGCTTCACTAATGGATTTCATGGTTGCAGTTTAGGCGCCTTGTCTGTCACAGGTAATTCACACCACCGTGGCGCGGCGGGTGTCAATTTAGGGGCTGGTGTGTCTACTGTGCCTTTTGATGGTTATCTTGGTGAAGGGATTGAAACCACAGAATACCTTGACAAAGTACTGTCTGATTCTAGTAGCGGTGTTGATATTCCAGCGGCTGTTATTGTGGAAACAGTGCAGGGTGAGGGTGGAATTAATGCGGCGAGCTTTGGTTGGCTGCAAAACCTAGAAGCCGTTTGTAAAAAACATGGTGTTTTACTTATTGTCGATGACATCCAGGCTGGGTGTGGTCGTACTGGTACCTTCTTTAGTTTCGAAGATGCAGGCATCAAGCCTGATATCGTCACCATGTCCAAATCGCTGAGCGGTTATGGTCTGCCTTTCGCTGTGGTATTGATGCGTCCTGAATTGGATGAGTGGAAGCCCGGTGAACACAACGGTACATTCCGAGGTAATAATTTGGCATTTGTCACGGCGAAAGCAGCGATTGAGACTTTCTGGAAAGACGATGCCTTTGAAAAAGAAATTAAACGCAAAGGTGAGTACATTCATCAGCGCACTCAAGCCATTGTTAATGAGTTTGGTGAGGGCAACTTTACGCTGCAAGGTCGAGGCATGATGCGCGGTATTAACTGTGTAAGTGGTGAACTTGCCAGCAAAATTACGAAGAAATGTTTCCAAAACGGTTTGATGATTGAAACCTCCGGTGCGGATGACCAAGTGGTGAAATTCCTTTGTCCTCTTATTATTAGCGATGAAGATTTAAAAGAAGGTATCGATATCCTTGAAAAAGCGATTCGTGACGTTTGCGCAAAAGAAGACGACATGCCAGAGGCGAAGAGCTATTTTGACGAAAATTATGACATTGCTGTCTAGTCTGATTGCTTTAAAGACGGCTTTCTCTGGAAAGCCGTTTCATGACAAGGCTCAAGTGATGTCAATAGTTGATTAGAAATCTTGAGTTTATTTCGGCAAAACGCCGACCGAATGAGATCGAATCATCAAAAGGAGTAAGTAATGTTTGCACGTGATTTAGCTGAATGTGAAAAAACAGACCGCAGAGTGGTATCCCCAGACGGAAACTGGGAAAGTACTCGTCTTCTTCTTAAAGAAGATAACATGGGCTTTTCTTTCCACATCACGACTATTTACGAAGGTAAAGATTTTGATATGCACTATCAAAATCACCTAGAGTCAGTTTACTGCATTTCTGGTGAAGGTGAAGTAGAGAGCCGTGAGACGGGTCAAAAACACCATATCAAACCCGGTGTTGTTTATGTGTTAGACAAACACGATGCGCATACGTTAAGGGCTTTTAAAGAGTTGAAGTTAGCTTGTGTCTTTAACCCGCCAATTACCGGTAAAGAAGTGCATAATTCCGAAGGCGCTTACGAACTTTTGGATTAAATTACGGATCCTATTTTTCCACGTGGGGGAAGGTAAACTCTGTTCTTTTTCTCCCCCACGCATACTATTCCTGCCTGTTTTAACAACCACACTTCTGTAGTAAGAAAAATGTTTTTTGAACGCTAAAATATAATGATTAATGCTTAAAATTGTGGCTGCCTTATGACACTATTAGCGACAGTTTTAGCCTTCGGCCGATGCCATATCGGCCCTTAAAATATCGGGTTTATTATGGGACAACATACAGTAGAAAAAATTGGTGGCACTTCCATGAGTGACTACCGTTCGGTTAGAGATAATATTATTTTTAAACCGACTCAAGTGAATAACATGTATCAGCGTATTTTTGTTGTATCCGCTTACGCTGGTATGACAGACAAGCTACTGGAACACAAAAAAACCGGCGATGCGGGTGTCTTTGCGTTATTTGCACAAGAACGTCAGCAAAACAATTGGTTCCCAGCGTTGCAAGACGTCCGCAGTGCCATGCTTGACATTAACCATGCCTTATTTGAACCAGGTGAGCTGCGTGAAAAAGCGGATACTTTTTTAAACAGTCGTCTGCGAGAAGCGCAAGAGTGTCTGGAAGATTTACATCGTCTTTGCCAGCATGGCCACTTTTCTATCAGTGAACATTTGGCTACGGTTCGTGAGATGTTAGCCAGCTTAGGCGAAGCTCACAGTGCCTGGAACACTGCGCACTTGTTGCAAAGAGATGGTGTCAATGCGGTGTTTGTTGACTTAACAGGATGGAATAGTCCAAGTCATATGTCTCTTGATGAGCGCATACTTGACGCTTTTAAAGACATTGATCTTAGCAAAGAGCTGCCTATTGCAACGGGTTATGCACACAGTGAAACCGGTTTGATGTCGACGTTTGATCGTGGTTACAGTGAAATGACTTTTAGCCGTATAGCGGTACTGACTCAAGCGCGCGAAGCGGTTATTCATAAAGAGTTTCATTTGAGCAGCGCTGACCCTCGTTTGGTCGGTGAAAATAATGCCGTTCCGATTGGCCGAACCAACTATGATGTAGCAGATCAACTGGCCAATTTAGGAATGGAAGCCATTCACCCTAAAGCGGCAAAAGGCTTGCGTCAGAGCAACATTTCCTTGCGTGTGAAAAACACCTTTGAGCCTGAGCACACAGGAACCTTGATTACTGGGGATTACGTCAGTGATGCACCTTGTGTTGAGATCATTGCCGGATGTCGAGGTGTTTTCGCAGTGGAATTGTTTGATCAGGATATGGCAGGGGACATCGACAAGTTTGATGTGGCTATCTTAAAAGTATTGAATCAGTTTCATGCGCACATTATTGCGAAAGACATCAACGCCAACACGATTACACATTACCTTGCCATCAACTTAAAAACGTTGAAGCGCGTTATGCGAGTCTTACACGAGCGTTTTGTGGATGCCGAGATTACTCAGCGTAAAGTGGCCATAGTGTCTGCTATTGGTAGCGACATGAAAACCACGGGGATGCTTGCAAAAGCGGTAAAAGCCATTGCTGAACAAGATGTTAACGTTTTGGCGATGCACCAATCTATGCGCCAAGTGGATATGCAGTTTGTTATCGACGAGGAAGACTATGAGAAAGCCATTCGCAGTCTACACAAAGAATTGGTCGAAGTTCATAATCATGGCCGTGCAATTTGTTTAGCGTCTTAATGTGCTTGCTATCTATTTGATTCGCTAATCTGTAAGCCATTCATTTATACAAAAAACCAAGCTCTGCTGGGCTTGGTTTTTTTATTTTTGTTATGGATGCTCAGCTAAGATGAACTATCGGTTTTCCCTGATTGAACTCTTCGGCTGTGATGGCTTTGCTGACATAATAACCTTGGCCAAAATCGCATTGAAACGCTTCCAGCATTTTCCATTGTTCCCTCGTTTCAATCCCCTCTGCTAATACTTGGATATTCAGCTTGTGAGCCATGGCGATAATGGCTTCAACGATTTTTCGATCGTCTTGATCATGTTCTAAATCCATAATAAAACTGCGGTCGATTTTCAGTAGACTCACGGGCAAATTTTTGAGCTGAGCAAGGGAAGAATACCCTGTTCCAAAATCATCAATCGCGATGCAGATCCCCATGTCTTTAAACGCTTGCAGCAGCCCTCTAGCAAGGTTGATGTCTTTCAATATTGAGGTTTCTGTCACCTCAAATCCCAGTTGATGAGCCGGTACCTGGTATTGTTCAAGAAGGGCTTGTACGAGTTTGACAAAGTGTGGGTCAGACAGCTGTTCCGAAGCTAGGTTAATGTGCAGCTGGATTGCAGGGCGGTTGTCTCGTTGACGCTGAGCAAGATACGCAATGCTGTTTTCTAACACCCAATAACCCAGATCGACGATTTTTCCAGTATTTTCGGCCAATGGGATAAAGTCATTGGGGAAAATTAAA
Source organism: uncultured Maribrevibacterium sp. (assembly GCA_964494965.1). GTDB lineage: Bacteria > Pseudomonadota > Gammaproteobacteria > Pseudomonadales > Marinomonadaceae > Marinomonas. Next base: position 4,102 of record CAZBUC010000040.1, on the reverse strand, counting down.
CCTCGTTCGGGATGATTCCAACGCACCAGAGCTTCCGCTCCAAATACTTGATTGCTGCTAAGGTCAAACTGTGGTTGAAAGTAGACTTCGAACTCCCCATTTTCTAAGGCTTTTGAGAGTTCTTTCTCGGCTTTGATTAAGTTATCGTTGTGAGTTTTCATAAACTCGGTGTAAAAAGCGTATTGGTTTTTTCCTTGAGACTTAGCTTGGTATAGAGCCATGTCTGCATTTTGCATGACAGTGACAAGATCAAAGCCATTTTCAGGAATCATAGCGATACCTAATGAGGTACTGAGGCTGTATTCCCACGATTCTATTTTTACTGGGTGACGAATATGGCTCAAAATAGTCGAGGCTTGTTCGCACACTTGGGCCTTGTCTTTAACATGGTTGAGAAAAATACCAAACTCGTCACCGCCTAACCGCATCACTAAATCGGAAGGTCCTCTTAGTTTATTCAGCCTATCAGCCACTATGGTCAATATTTGATCACCTACGTCGTGACCAATGGTATCGTTAATGCGTTTGAAATTGTCTAGATCAAAATAAATGAAAGCAGAAAGGCGTTGTTGGTCTTTATTCTCAATCAAGATAGCGGGCAGATTGTCTTGTAGAAAACGGCGATTGGCTAAACCGGTCAAAGGGTCGTTATAGGCCAGTTTTTGCAGTTCCTTGGTTTTTTCTTTAACCAAAGCCGCGAGTTTGATCGGTTGCATCAATAAAAAGTACAGAGCTGAAGATAAAAGCGATGCCACAATTAAAGTGAGTATGTAGCCAGAATAAGTGCGATCTTCGAGCTGCTCTGTCAAATTAAGACTGACACTCAAAGTCCAGTTTCCAACCGGCAATACAAGATCGGTAGAGGCTTTAATCTCTGTTAGCGGTGCTTCTGAAGCAAAGAGTTCGATGGGCAAATTGCTGCCTGTTTCAATCCGAGTTAGCCGGTATTGATAACCTTGATTCTCTAATTCGATCAGTTGGGTGGTTTTAAGTAAGTCATCAAGGAAAACAACCGCAGATGCAAAACCCCAGAAAAGTTCACGCTGCGTGTCTCGGTTGAGTAAAACAGGAGAGCGGCTAATCACAGCAACACCCCCTTGAACAAGAGGAACAGGGCCTATCATAAAAATAGAGCGGCTTTTTATGGCGGCCATGGCTTCTGTCGTAAATCTTGGTGTAGAGACAATATCAAGACCGATGGCGGCCTCGTTCCCTTCTAGGGGGTAAATTTGGCTGATGATGCCTTCTGGGGCAAGCTGTAAGTTTTCAATGCCACCAATAGACTGGATAAGTTTGTCTGCATAGTCTTCAAACCAGTCGGTTGTGCCATTATTGAATTCGACTTCATAGGCTAGAATCTGCGCCGAAGTAAAAGCCGCCGATAATCGCCTTTCTAATTCTGATGCTTGGGCGCGTGACAAATCACTCAATATGGATTGCTGATTATTGATAAGAGACTGGGTGTTTGACTGAGTCCAATATACGCCAAACAGCCCTGTTAGAAAAAAGGAAAACAGTGCGAAAAGAAGCGCAACGGGTTGTTTTAGCACTGTTTTATTCAATTGTATGTCCTTTGTTGGATATGTTAACGAAGATCCGTATCACGCAAGCGCGAGAAAAAGTCCCATCATAGCAATAACGGTGCCTGTGGCACGAGTTAGAAACGGGGCTTGGTAGCGTTCGATCAGAACCCCTATACTCATACCCGTTAAGTGTAACAATCCTGTAGCGGCAGCAAACCCGATAGCGTATTCTGCGCCAACGGTATTAAGCGGCATTTCCAAGCCATGAGCGGCCCCGTGAAAAACTGCAAATAAAGCCGCGATAGAGGCGCAGGCGGCCACTGGAAAACGTGCGATGCCAACCAATAATGCCCCCATCAAAATAACGGACAAGACGATACCTTGCTCTATAAAGGGAACCTGTACCCCTGTCATGGTTAGTCCACCACCGATTAGCATGGTGCCTACAAACACTAAGGGTACGGCCCACAGGGCTCGTCCTCCTAGGCTTGCAGCCCAAAGACCAATCGCTAGCATGGCCAATAAATGATCAAGACCGCCTAATGGGTGCAAAAAACCTGTCATGAAACTGGTTGTGTGTTCGTGTCCTGGGTGAGCAAGTGCAAGAGCGGGAGTGGCGGTAATGAGCGCAGCTAAACAGATTTTAAGCGCGTTAAAACGCATAATGTTGTCTCCTAACAAGAAAAATGAAAGTCAAAAAATTCCAAACCACCGCTCTTGCGGCTGGATGTATTCAAGATTCTAGCACACCCACAGCCTAGGTAAATTGAATGCTGCTTAGGTTTGTCGATGAAATACATTAATGTGATCGGCTAGGGTTTATGTCACCGTATACTTGGTTGTGGTAAAGTTTTGTTTATTGTAGCGGCCTAGAGCAAGGTAACTCCTGGGCGTTTTTTTTACATTGAATAAGGATGAGCTTGTGTCAGACACTTACTCTACAGAAGTACACAAATTAGAAAAATTGCGCACAGCTTGGCTACCTGCTGTGGCGTTTCTTTTTGGGGAGCCCGCCACCGGTGCAACGTTCAATGGCTTTGTTGTTCGTGATGACATTGCCAAACCAGTGGCGGTGTTTCAACAAGCTGAAACGCCTTACCATTACCACATTCACATCCCGCTGCGCAGCTTTTCAAATGATGTCATGTTATTAGCCGACGTGATTCAAGAAATGACGAAGGGGCTGTATCCAGTGGGTTATGATAATGCCAAGACCAATGCGTTATGTGAAGGTGTTGCTGTGTTTGGTTCTGTGACAGCCATTAAACAAGTGTTTGGTGAAGAGGCGGTAGACTCCTATCTAAATGGTTTGCGTGAGCAAGCATTCGCTTATTACGACGCTTTTTCTTACACTTCTGTGCTGTTAGCGGAAGACCCACAAGCAATAAAGAAACTTCGTCAAATTCAGCCACTTTTATACAAGGTAGAGCGAAAAGACTTTGATGAAGCCGGTGTGGAAATAGATCGAAAAATTAAAGATATTTTGCTGCTGAATTTTCGTGCTTAGAGATAAATAGTTTAGCTTCAATAAAAATGCCGCATCGAATGCGGCATTTTTATTGGGAAACAGTCACCAAAGTCATGTCAAACAGACCGTTTAATCGCCCAGTCTTAGCTCTGACAATTCTTCGCTAAACCAGATTTTGCGTTTAAAACGAGGGTTCTTAGAGGACATATCTATTTTGTATGGGTTGGCTTCTTGAGTTTGAGGCAGCCCCAAAATATTACACAGCTCTTGTGCTAGCCATTTTTCGACTTTCAACACGACCATTTTTTTGCGTAAACGACCTTGTTCGTCGCGATTCAATATGGTGGGTAGTGTGTTCAATGTCAAAATCTCACCGATGGCAGGGTGTGCCATACGTTCGCGACCTTCATCACTGGCGTAAAAATGCGACACGGCAAACACCATGCGCTGAGGATTAATTTGCTGCAAGAACTGGCATGACTTAACCACAGTCGAGCCAGTGCGAACCATGTCGTCAAACAACACAATGCTCGCACCATCTAAGCCATCAAAAGTGTGCTCACTTTCTTTGTGCAGCGTGATTTCCACTTTGCGTTCAGCGGTTCGGTCTTTATCAAGCATAATGAATTTGGCTTTGCTTAGACCTAATGTTTTGTACATTTCTTTAACAAAATCACGAGCACCTTTGTCCGGTGCACAAAGTACCAGACCTTCGCCGTCTTCGCCGTAATTCAAGATATTCGAATTTAACAGATAATGAGCGTAGATTTCGTAAGGAATTAAATTATGAAAATCACCACCAAACACGTCACAAAACATTTTCTGTACAGAATCTGAATGGTTGTGAATGGTCATGACGGTATCGACACCCGATAACTTAAGCAACTGAGCGTATAACTTGGCGGTAAAAGGCTGGCCATCGAATTTTTTTACGTCACGAATGTCACGTTCAAAGTTGGTTTCACCCAATCCCTGATGGGGTCCACGGTCCTGTGCGCTGTAAAATAAATCTGGCTCAACCAAGATGACGCGTTCAGCGCCATTTTCTTTGGCGGCACGAGCAATGATTAGATTTGACATGGCCAATTCTTGGCGAGTTTTAACATGGCTA
>CAZBUC010000039.1:0-12810 GCA_964494965.1 uncultured Maribrevibacterium sp. | reverse complement strand
TCAAGTCAAAGTAGAAAAAACCCACCGCCAAGGCGAAGATAAATACCAGTAACCCAATTTTTTTCATCCCAAACACTCCAATAAGACGGCTCAACTCAACAACAGGCTGACGTTAACAACACACTTAGGTATTAGACTCGACACCGTCCTACATTATTACAGTAGTTTGGCCGAATTATTGGCTTTATTTGGCAATACTGGCGAGTATTTTAATAACAGCCGCGTTAAACCGCTGGCTTAATACGCCCTGCCAAAAGGCTGAAAAAGACGCCGAAGCAACAAATACACAAAATCAACCCGACTAATCCGCTTAAACCATAAGCGGCCATAGCCGTTGCAAACGTTGGTGGCCCCAAGGTGCCACCTATATTGCCAAACTGGGCCATTAAGCCGTAACTCTGTGCCTGTTCACCGGGGTTACGCGCCAAAGCAGGAATCATCGCCAACGCAGAACCAGGCACCATGCCCAAAAACAACACCATCACACACACGAGACCGCTAAATACAATAGAGCCATTCACGCTCATAGACAAAACTAACGCACTGACGGCCAACCCAGAATACGCCAACAAGGCCACTTTTTGCGGTCTGAAAAGATACTGAGCAATCGCTCCAGCAAGAAAAGTGCCGCTGGTACTGATTAATGGCAACACAATCAGCATCCACTTACTGCCTTCAGTATCGGCTGACAAGCTTGGAACATAGGTCAGCACAGACACCAGTGTCAGCGTGTAAAAGAGAAAAATAAAGCTGGGTAACAAAGCACGGGGGTTACGATAAATGCGCGCCATTTGTGAAAAAAAGCCGCCTTGATTGCCAACAGCGGGGGCAAGATCAAGCACAGTATTGTTTCGCAGCACGAAAAACAACACCCCACCTATCGTCGTAATCAAGACACCGTGACTCAAAAACAAAGTGGCAATGCCGAACTCTTCCAACAGCCCCTTGCCTAACCAGCCACACACGGCAAACGCGACACCAAAAAAGGTCCCCCAAATGCCCATCGTCAAAGACTTATGATGAGGCGCACTCAACTTCGCAATCAGCGTCGGCGCCGCGACCACCACACCCAGCTGCGAAAAGCCTTCCAGCACCCTGGTCACCAACAAAACATGGAAGGTAGGCAAGGTCGCTTGGATAAAAGACAAAACGCCACCCAGCATCAGCGCACCAACCAGCACTTTTAAATAGCCCACACGACTGGCGATCATCCCAGCCGACACCCCAAACACCAAACCCGCCACACCCACGGCAGACAGCGAGGCACCGGTTAACGTCGGCCCCATCTCGTAATACACCAGCAAATCCCCGAACGACACGGAAAATTTCGCAAACTGCATCGCCGCAGAAACCCCCGCCACCCACAACAGAATCACCGGCAACCACTGAGTATTCGGCACGGAACCCGCAGCCTTAGAAAAGGTATTTGACATCTAACGTCCTTATAACAATAGCATAACCGCCCAAGCCAGCCAGCACACAGACAATGCACCAAGCAAAATACCTGACCTATCGGGCAAATTTAGAGCGCTATTCTAATGCAAAAAGCACCAATAAAGGGCGATATTTGCGCCATCAAAAAAGGAAGTTTGCTCACTCCATAAACGCCTCAATAAAAAATACAACACAACCTACCGAGGAATCCCATTGATGTCATAAAAATTCAAACAAGAATACAGACTTACAGTACAATTGAGCCATTCACTGACAGAGCTAACAACATAAACGATAGCCAGCTAAGTACCATTATTGAGAAAAAGAGCACTCGCTCACTAGGGACATTAATGTTTGAACAAGTATTTAAAAACATCGACGAAATACAAAATTGGCAAGATTTTTAGCGAAATCAAAAACAATAAAAGAACTCAAGAAATCCATATTACATCAGACCTTGTTATAACACGTTAACAAAATCAGTAGAGTAAATAGATAAGGACGATCTAATGCTAAACAATACCCATACAAATCAACAGTTTCTCGTTGAAGGTCAGCGAGTGGAATTTAAGCGCCAGTTGACGGACGGACTTGAAAATGAAGTGGTGGCGTTTTTAAATGCTCACGACGGCGGTTTGATTTACATTGGTATTGACGATGCTGGTCAAGCGCTGAGTGTAGACAAGCTAGACCAACTGCAATTACAAATTAAAGATCGCATCAAACAAAACATCAGCCCTTCGACCATGGGCTTGTTCGATGTGTTGATAGAAAGCTACCAAGATAAAAGCATCATCAAAATCGTCGTCGCCCGCGGTTCAGAACAACCTTACTACTTACGCAAAGCGGGTATGTCACCAAAGGGTTGTTTTATTCGTATTGGCTCGGCGGCGGAGCCTATGCCACAACGCATGATAGAAACCTTATTTGCCACCCGCACACGTAACTCCATTGGCAATATGCGTTCACGCAATCAAGACCTACACTTTGAGCAGCTTAAAATCTATTACCAAGAGCGTGATTTGCCTCTTAACGAGCAATTTGCCCGTAACTTAGAACTATTAACCGCGGAAAGCGATTTTAACTACGCGGCCTATTTATTGGCCGACAACAACGGCATGTCGATCAAGGTGGCGAAATACGCTGGGCTGGATCGTGTGAACCTTATAGAGAACGAAGAATACGGTTATTGCTGTTTGATCAAAGCGACCAAAGCCGTGCTAGAAAAGCTCAAAGTAGAAAACAAAACCCTCGCCACCATTACCGATAGCACCCGTCACGAAACCAAGCTGTTAAACCCGATAGCGCTTCGTGAAGCCGTGATTAATGCGATTATCCATAATGCCTACAGCCGCGAAGTACCACCTAAGTTTGAGCTGTTTGCGGATCGTTTAGAAATCACGTCAGCAGGTGGTTTGCCACAAGGCTTTAGCCAAGATGAATTCTTTATGGGCTATTCCGTACCGCAAAACAAAGAACTCATGCGGGTGTTCAGAGACGTGGATTTAGTAGAGCAATTAGGCTCTGGCATACCGCGAATATTACAAAGCTACAGCAAAGACGCCTTTTACTTCACCGACAATTTTACTCGTTTAGTTTTGCCCTTTAGCCAAACGCTGGAAGCGACCGGACAAGCTAGTGACCAAGCTAGTGACCAAGCTAGTGACCAAGCTAGTGACCAAGCTAAACGTATTTTAGAGTTCTGCCAAACGGCCAAAAGTACGACAGAAATCATGAATCTATTAGGGTTGAGTCACCGAAGCTATTTTAGAATACATATTCTGACACCGTTACTCACGTCAGGGCAATTGCAACAAACTCTACCCAATACGCCAAAAAGCCCTAAACAGCGTTATGTCACGGTCAAACCAACGGACGACAATCATGACTAGAAACGAATCGGAAACTCGAGCCGAGCTGGTCGCTTAGTTTCATGGACTGGTGAGGGAGGCACGACCGTTATCAGGACTACGTGGACTTAAGTAAAACAAAGGCCTGATACCTGAATAGTCAGACCTTTTAAAAAGATGATGTGGGTTACTAAACCACTGGCGTGAGTTCTGTTTTTCTCAGCTCTTTCATGCGCAAGCCAATGTTGCCGAATATCAGCATCAAGCCGCCGATGATTTGGTAGGCGGTTAGTCCCATGTCGAGGAAGTACCAGTTGATCACAGCAGCGAAGACGGGGAAAGACAGTTCGGCTAAGGTGGCGACTTGTGCTCGTACCGTTTTCAGGCCTTGATAATAAAACCACATACCAATAAAACCGCTGAGCAAGGCCATGACGATGGCTAAGCTTAAATCCACGGGTTTCATGGCGATCAGGCTGTCGGATTGCGCCATGGCTAATGGTAATAACACCAGCAAGCCTGCCACAAAGCGACCGGACATAATGGCGTTGGCGGGCATGTGCTGATGAGATAAATATTTACCGCACACGGTAGCCGCGCCCCAAGCGATCACTGCAATCAGGGTGTAACCGTAGCCTTTGAAAATCGCTAGGTTATTGTCAGAGTAGTGCCATTGAGCGTCGCCTAGTTGGCGTAGATCTGGCCACATCATCACGAAACTGCCGAACAGTATCACCACCGCCCAGCGCATAAAATCCCCTTCGATGCGCTCTTTTAATAGCCAGTACGCTAATAAAATGGCCACAATAGGCTGTAATTTTTGCAATAAAATCACTACGGTCGGATTCAAATACTGAAAGGCTTCGGTAAACGCCAAGGTACCCATCGCTGAACCAATACCACCAATGAAAAACAAGCAAGAAAACCCGCTGATCGACATATGGCGATACACATGGCGATAGCGCCACAACATAGGACTGACAAAGAGTACCAAGGTAAGGTGTTCGATTAACACAATTTGCAGAGTGGAATAACCCGCGCCCAATAAAGGGTAACGAATCAAGGTATCAAGTGCCCACGTGAAACACGCGATCATGATAAAGAATGTGCCTGCCATCTTTGATATCTCCAATAAGTAAGATGCACAGGGGTGATGAGAACGAATAGTACCAAGCCGCCTACACAGGAGAACTGTGTGAGCTAAAACGCACAAAAACACGTCAATAGCCCATGCCATCACTCAATAAAGAGCAATGGCCTGTGCTACTTGGTCGATCTTCTATCATCCGGACTGTGACCGTCGGCTCTGGAGTCTCACCAGATCTGCTGACCCTTGTTCCTTAAAAAAGCATTGCTTAAAACAAGAAACAAGGCGCTCGCGGGCTGTTTCACTAGAGGATTAATCCAGTAAAAATCACCGCCGGTGGGGAATTTCGCCCCGCCCCGAAGTTCGATGTAAATGAAAAATTTCGGGGTAACTTTAAACCCATCCTGATTGTTAGGCAATAACCGCCGTGCCACTCTTTTGACATGAGGCCTTCTGCAAGTCTGAGCGATAAAAACCTGACCGTCTGACCAGTATTGTTATACACTCGACGCTCTAATAATAACGATTCATTGAACAGGATGACATCAATGCAAACCTCGTCTCGAAGCGGCATTTTCTATGCGTTAACTGCGTTTACCTTATGGGCCATTGCGCCGATTTATTTCAAGGAAATGTCTTTTGTCCCCGCCCAGGAAGTGTTGGCACATCGCGTTATTTGGTCTTGTATTTTGGTGTTGGTCTTGATCGTTCTCTTACGTTACACAGAGGCCCTAAAAACGGTCTTGCAGTCCCGTAAAGTCTTGCTGGCCATGTTAGGCTCAACGCTGTTAATTGGTTTGAATTGGGGGACTTTTATCTGGGCGGTACAGAATAATAAGATGCTCAGTGCCAGCTTGGGTTACTACATTAACCCGCTGATCAGTATCTTACTGGGAGTGATCTTCTTTAAAGAAACCCTCGATAGGGTAAAAAAAGCCGCTGTGGCATTGTGCTTTTGTGCCGTGGTATTTGAGGTTATTCAGTTCGGCTCATTGCCTTGGATTGCGCTGATTCTGGCCATTTCCTTTGGTTTTTATGGTTTGATACGCAAAAAAATTGCGGTCGATAGCTTCACCGGCATGGCAATAGAAACCGCCTTTATGCTGCCCATTGCCCTTATTTACTTAGTTTTAAGCACCTCACCAACGGCGAACATGTTCGACAATAGCGCCACGATTAATTGGCTTTTGTTTGCTGCAGGCCCCGTGACCATGGTACCGCTGATGTGCTTTGCGGCAGCAGCGAACCGAGTCAGTATGGTGACCCTCGGTTTCTTCCAATATATCGGCCCAACCGGGATGTTTTTTCTGGCAGTATTCTTGTATGACGAGCCATTAAGCCCAGAAAAACTCACCACCTTTATCTTGATATGGTCGGCACTGGCTATGTTAATTTTTGACTCTGTCCGTCGACTTCGATATCCCCGAGGACAGGTAAAAAATGTGTGATAATTAATCAGAAAATGGTTTCTTTTTTTGGCAACAGGCCCCACAATCGCGGCCTGTTTAGCTACTGATTATCCGCCATGAACATCATCTCTTTTGACGCATTAAGAACTCTTCACTTGCCCCATGTTCGCTATATAAAGCCAGAGTCCATGTATGATCATTTGGACGAAATCAGAGAAGCCGATTGGTTGCTTTTCCCACAATATTGGCAACTTAATGCCTTAGTTCACGGCTTAAAAAAGCGTATTTTCCCCAGTCTAGCCTCCTATATGATTGGCCATGACAAGGTAGAAATGACGCGTACTTTTCGCACCGTTGCGCCGAACCAACATCCCTATACTTTAATCGCCGCCAACACACCCTACGAAGCTGAGAAAATCTGGGATGAGATGCCCTCTCCTTTTGTTGCGAAAATCCCTCGCAGCAGCATGGGTAACGGCGTATTTTTAATAGAAACGATAGGGCAATGGCGCGATTATGTGGCACAAACCGATGTGCTGTACGCACAAGAATATTTACCCATAGACAGAGACATGCGCGTTATTTGGGTGGGCAATAAAATTGTCAGTGGGTATTGGCGTTTGCAGTCTGACAATGGTTTCCACAACAACGTTAGCCAAGGCGGTCAAGTGGAAGTGGCCTTGATCCCGAAAGAAGCTCAGGATCTGGTTACATTTTTGGCTCAGTCTTTGGACATTAATCACGCAGGGTTTGATATTGCCATGGTGGGCTCTGTTCCCTATGTGCTTGAAATCAATCGTATCTTTGGTAACCAAGGGTTGCCCACCATTCAGCAAGACGTAAACACGGAATTACTCAGTTACTTAAACGAGCAATATCTGTTGTCAACGTCCATGCTGTTAGAGCAGCCCATTGTAATTTGACGTAAAGCGTTAAGAAGAAATATCTGGGCGCGTTTTACTCAAGCGCTTAGGACGTTTTTCCCAACGCACTTTCACTTCAAACTGCTGACTGTCTTCGTCTTCATAGGCGGAGACTTTCAGGCGTAGCAAGCCGCTAGGCTCAAGCGTTAATGTGCCTTCTTTCTCATCACTGAACTCCAATTTGCCTTTTCCTAGGCCTTTAGATAGCGCTTTTAGAACATCTTGGATGTCTTCTGGGTCAAGCAAGGCTTCATGTCTAAATTCGGTTTTTGATTTCATACGGACTCTACGTAAATGTCTTGTAATTCGTCAGCGGTCATCACTTTAACGGTGGGATAATCGCAACTTAAGCCGACAATGCCCACTTTTTTATCAATGAGAGTCGCCCCAATACCATAGCTGTCTAACCCCTCTGCCTTGCGTGAATGGCAATCCAGCGTAATATCGGCTTCAACGTGCACTAGCCCTTTTTTAATGGTAACGCGCTGACCTTGCTGACGGTTGATATGGCCTTGTACCACCACATGAATACCGGCTTTATGGATGGCGTCTACGCCACGAACCGTCAAGGGTAAATCCGCATCGCGGTACTTGGTTCGAAACGTATTCGCAATAGAGCTGTAGTAGAAACTGAATAAGTCGCGCCGTTTAAGATTACGATGAAAGGCTTTGTTGGCGTATTTCGTCCCACTTTTAAGCAAAATTTCTCCCATGCTGTCATCCAATCCAGCGTGTAAAAACAAAAATGAACCCCGCTTGGCCACCAGCGCCATCTTGCGGAAGAACCAGTGAAACTCCCCCTTTTTGTGCAAAAATAGCTGCTGGCATTTTAACGACGTGGCATACACCTGTCGTAAGCTCAAGCCTGCCGCATGACAGTGTTTTTCAAAGCTGTGGTTTTTAGATTCCATTTTACGCACTTCACGGTCGATCCCTTCTGAGGTCAAAAAACCGGCCGCATGGAAAGGAAACTCCTTGAACCAGTCATCTCCTGGAAACAGAAGCTGTCGACAAGTGTCTTCGTCGGGAATTTTTTGCTCCCATTTGGTGTCCGCTAAATATTCGTCAAACACTTCCCGAAAGAGCGGCACCACTTTTTTCCCCATACGCACGAAGAAATGCTGGTTACCCACGTCTTTTTTACGCGCCAACGCCAGTAATCCCATCAATAAACGCAGATCATGGTTGCCTGCTAGCAAGGTCACTCGTGCTTTTAATTTGTAGAGCTGTTTGACACTGCGCAGTAATTCAAGGTTGCTGGGGCCCTTATCCAAACAGTCACCACCGACAATGATTTCAGACTTTTTGCCTTTTTTGGTCAGTGATAAATGCCCTAATCCGGCTTCTTTCTTACGCTCTGCTACGCCCGCTGCGATTAAAGACGCTTCGAATGCCTGGGCATCCGCATGGGGATCGGAAATAAACACTACTGAACGTTTAGGCCAGCAAAGTTTGTCTTTCTTAAAGCGTGGTGGGGTTTTGTAGGCCGTTAAGACATGGCTGTTCACCGAGCTAGCGTCTCTCGGCCACGCCGTCCATTCACTGGGCAAACGCGCAATGATGTCGGTGTGATTAAGGCGAGGGGAAATAACAGGAATAGGGCTAGACATGGTTTCGTTACCTTTTAAAAGTGTCTTTCGGTCTACCGAGCAGTTAATCGGGCACATCCAATGTGTGCCTCTGTTTCCACTCGCCAAACCGGCGTTGTATTGGCGACTGAGGGGCTATGTCAAACACCACTGGGTGTCCGTAAAACATGCTCAGTCTTTTAATGTCATCAAACGTCAACACCTCTAGCTGACACATACCGTGACGAATCGAGGCACCGTGACCAATAAAAAGTTTGAGCCGCTGGTCATCTTGATGCTGAACGCGACGCTGCCACGCCTGAATGTGCTCGGCTACCCGTTGTCCAGCCTGCCACAAAGACTCAGCGCCATCAAACGGCAGGCAATAATGACTGTCGGATTTCCAACCTTTTGGCGGCGCTGAAAAACGTGGGTCTAGGGCTAAAATTCGCTCAATTTCGTCAATGGTTAAATTGGCCACCGCCCCCACACTGCGTTCACACAGCGCCGAATACGACTCAATCTGAGGCGTGCCGTCGAAATAGTCACGCAGCGTCTCCACATAAATCGACGCCGTTTGCCAAGCTCGAAGTAAGGTTGAAGAGTCCACCAGCGGATCTAACTTGATGTCATTTTCCCCTAACCACTGAGCAAATACTTGGGCTTGTTGACGCACTTCCTGTGCGCCTTCGACGGTTAACGCAAAAGGCTGCAACGCGCTGGGCACGTTTGGCAGCTGCTCGTAGGCGCCGTGACGAATCACCGCAAAGCACGGCATTAGGCAGGCTCCAGCGCATTGATCAGCTCGTAAGCACGATCAAAGTCAATCTTGCCGGTTAAGCGATACACATCCACACTGGCCAAGGCATCGCAGTAATGGGCCACTGAATCGATCGCCTCTAAATCCGCAAAGGCGCCTTGTCTGTCTTGATAAAACGGCCCCGGACGCTTACGCAGGCCTTCGATCACTTGGGCATTTTGCGCTAAGTCCACGGGTTCCAATTGGGTCGCTTCTGCGCTGTCCAATGACCAATCCAGCATGATCAGTCGCGTTAGTTGACTGGATAATTGCACTCGGTCCGCGCCGTACTCGTCCTCTACTTGCACGTCGTACTTTTCTTCCAATGTCCAAAGTTCACCCTGTGTCATTAGGCGCAGTGCGCTTTGACGAGATTCTGGCAAGATATGACGCAAACGATTGGAATTCAGCAAGGTCCCTGGGTTTACTCGGGGTAGCTTGGCGACACCCACCGCATGAGCGCCATAGCTCGTTTGTTTAAAGAGAATACGATCGTTGGTTAAAAATCGACGCTGAGGGTGCTCAAGACAACGCAGCATGAGTGTCGATTTGCCGCCACCAGACCCCGCGGCAATTGCGGTGGCTTTGCCATTAACACAAAATGCCGACGCATGACCCAAGGTAAAACCTTGTCGCAAGTAGTGGTTTAAAAACTGGTTATTGATGAAATTCACCACCTGCGCCAAGTTGGATACGCAAGGGCCGACTGCCACAGGATGGTTAGGCCGTTGTAAAAAGCTCATCGAGGTTTTGAATTTTTTGATCCATCGTCCACCCTCCACATCAAGATAGCCTTCTTTGCGGCCTTGTTTACCCGCTTCTCTGGGTACTTCCTGCCACGCGAGCTCATTGCCAACGTCTTCTTGCTCTATGGCATACACCTCTAGCGCCACTGGGGCGCTCTCGCTGTGGTCTGCGTTGTGCGCTCTCCCATAGCTGCGGTAATAGTCCGCCAAAGCCGCCAGTAGCATGGGTTCGTTCGAATGCACAGTAACGACCATATCAGCGAATTTGAGTCGTACGTTATGGTGACAATGGGTTAACCCTTCATCCACATGGGACACGTTTGGTATGTTTTTAATCATGCTGTTTCACCTCCTGATGTTTCGACTCCTGTAGGTCACTAACTTGCCAGCCAACTGTGTGTAGAACATAGTTCACATAGGCACTGGCGGCATCTACGCCACAGCCTTCCAATGCGCCTTTAAAGCCACCAAAAGCTGACACTTCGAACACCACGGGACCTTGATCCGTTAACGCGATGTCGACCGTGGTGAAACTTAAATCGTAACAGGCTTGCGCTCGACGACCCAGCTCAATCAATTCGGCGTCTGGCTCAAACAATTCATAACGCCCACCGCTATTGATGGTGGTATTCCAAGAATCGTTACTTCCTACTCGCGCGTAAGTACATAGATACTCACCGCCAACAAACACCATACCCAAATCTTGGCCATCCAATTTCACGGTTTGCTGAATGTAATAAATCGATTGGTTTTGACGATATTTCTCTAACGCATCGCGCACGGCCTCGTCTGAATCTTCTTGCTGAAGAATCATCATGCCACGCGCTTTGGTTGAATATAACGGCTTCAAAATAGCCGAGCCAAACTCTCGCACCGTGGCAAATGCTTGCGCTGAACTTTCCGTAATACGAGTTTTTGGCATGGGAATATGGCCTTGCTGCAAGGCTAATGTGCCGCTTAAACGATTAATCAGATTGCCCACACTGTGAGTGGGGCTAAACATTTTCACCCCTGAACGCTCGGCATGAGACAACAGGTGAATACGGTCTTCCGTCGCCGGAGAATAGACTTCGCTGATCTTTTTGATGATCAAGCCATCTAGGGTCATTAAATCCAAATCGTGAAACATCAATTGATTCGTGTCTAAGCGCAGCTCTACTTGGCTCATATCGATCACCGCACGAAATCCCGTTTGCTCTTCCAGTCTATCGGCCAATACTTCGGTGGACCATTTTCCTGGGATGCCAACCACCCCGATTTTCGGCTTATTCAATGTAAAGCTCCTTTAACGGTAAGAGAAATGTCTTTTCTTGTTCGGGCGGCAAGCTTGCCAAGCGCTCTAACACATAGCGCGCGCGTAAATGCATGCGGGTAGCGAGCTTTTTATCAAAAATAAAACGAGTCGAAGTGGCAAAGGAACGCGCCAAACCGGCCGCTAAACGCAGTTCAAAGGTATCATCTTGATGGCGTTTAGCAAAACGTCGACCAAAACGGTAGATCTCGATGGCACTGTCCATCATGCGTTTGCGCGTCTCACCGCTGAGGACTTGCAGGCGGTAAATAGAGACCATCAGCACCGACAAATCTTGTACATAGTCAAAATAGGAAGCGCGATGTAAATCAATGAAATAGACGCGCTTTTGCACCGGATCATAAATCAAATTATCGACATTAAAATCACCATGGGTTAACACTGAAAAAGGCGCGCGCCACTGTGTTTCACGTTTGCCGACCGACTCAACTAACGCGTCAAAACAAGGGCTCACATAGCCACAAATGCGCTCTTCATCGGTGAAAAATTCTGGGTGGACCTTACGGCTGTCATCAAGGCGTTTGGCTAATTGACGCATAAAATGAGCGCAACATGGCTCAAAGGTCAGCGTACTTTTCCACGTTTGATTGAGGGTTTTAAACAAGGCTTTTAAGGCATCCTGAGCGCCATCACGATGGACATCTTGCTGAACATCCAACAGCAAGCTTTCTAGGGTTTTGCCAGGAATATGCTCAATTAAAATAGAGGCTTGCTCCCCCGTCACGCCTTGCTGAGATAACACGCTCGGCGCTAAACGTGGGTCGACTTGACGCCACTGATTGACACCCGCCACCTCTTCTTCGATCTTGGCCTGTTCGCCTTCTTTGTAAACGGCGAGTACCGATTGCCCAGATGCGTTTTTATGAGTAATGGCCGCAATGGCACTGCCAGATCGAGTCAGGGCGAGACGTCTAACGTTTAAATCTTTTAAGTCATAGTTGAGGCTGGAAGCACTGTCGAGCAAATGAGGGTAATTTTGCAAGGTAGCGACCTGACCAAGATCCGCTTTAATCAGGGACTCCGCCACGGCGCCTAATTGCTCGATGAGGCGCTTTAAACTGACATTACTGACAATCGCAGCTCTCAGTTGATCATCGCTCAGTCCTTCTTTTGCCTGTAAGGTCTTGGCTTGTAACGCATTATAATCCGCCAATAACTTGTGCGTACGACGCCCTAGCTTGATGCCTGTTCGGCGTTTATCGTTCGTCAAACCCACTTTTACCAGCTGCAAAGCGCGACTAATGCGTTTTATCAGCTTGCGACATTCTTGACTGGCTGGGTGCTCATAAGGCGTGTCTAAGGTGCCCTCTCGCAGACAATCAAAACAATGCTGAGCCAACGCATCTAATGCCACCGCCAACGCCCGCATTGCACTGACCTGAGCGTGAAATACCGTGCTCGACTTGCGACGCCCTAATAAATACGCTGTTTCAATGTCGACCTTTTCCCGCAGTGTTTGCACATAACCTCGACGACTGCGAATACGCGGCAACAAAGCCACAGAGTGCGACGTAAAAAACAGCTGCACAAATTGACAATGCGTCTCGACTTCGTTTAACAAAAAATACACATGCTCTTGAAGCGTCGATAACCTAGAAGTTGCAGACATAACGTCCCTATTCCAATACTTTATTCACTACTATACAGAAACCACACAACAACGAAATGACAGTTCTATGACA
>CAZBUC010000038.1:3601-12991 GCA_964494965.1 uncultured Maribrevibacterium sp. | reverse complement strand
CTCTTCTCGGCTTTTTTAAACAAGGATAATAGACTTAACACTTAAGCACTAAACTCTGACTTAATGCAGTTTTAGTTTCGGTTTGACGACTTTGCCGATCTTTTGTGCGGTCATAATAACCGTGGCTTTTAGCCAGCCATGGATGGCGATTAAGTGCAGTCGATAGAGGGAGATGTAAACAAACCGAGCAATGCGCCCTTCGATAAACATGCTGCCTCCTGTCATGTTGCCCATTAAACTGCCAACAGTGCTGTAGCGGCTCAAGTTGACTAGGGAACCGTAGTCTTTGTAAACGTACTCTTTTAACGGTTCGCTACGAAATGAGGCTTTTATATTTTCAAATACCAAGCTTGCCATTTGATGAGCGGACTGCGCTCTTGGCGGAACGAAGGTGCCGTTGGGCTGCTCGCAAGCACAGCAATCTCCAATCACATACACATTGTCAAACGCGGGGGTTTGTAAAGTGCTTTTTACTAAAATTTGGTTGTTTCGGGTGGTTTCAAACCCTTCAATCTTGGCAACAAAATCCGGTGCTTTTACGCCAGCCGCCCAAATCATCAAATCGGCTTCTATATTGCCTTCATCGGCGGTTTGAAAACCGCCGTCGTAAGCTCTGACCACTCGTGTGCCTTGGTTGATAACGACACCAAGGCGCGACAGCTCTTTGGAGGCTAAAACAGCAACGCGGTCAGGCAGTGCCGGTAGGATTCTGGGGCCCGCTTCGATCAATTCAATCTGAACACGTTTCCCCGACATTTCTGGCATACCATACGCTTTCAGTAAGTCGGCAACATGAAACAGCTCTGCAGACAATTCAACGCCGGTCGCGCCGCCCCCAACAATCGCCAGTTTCAGTTTTGCGCCGCTTCCTTCTTGATGAACACGTAAAAATTGATTTAACAAGGCCTGCTGAAAACGCTCCGCTTGTTTATGCGAATCAAGAAAATAGCAGTGTTCCGACACGCCCGGGGTGCCGAAATCATTGCTGACGCTGCCAATCGCCATGACCAGTATATCGTAAGAAATGCGTCTTTCTGGTAACACAACGTGACCTTTGTCGTCGTATAAAGAGTCGAGTAGCAGTGTTTTTGCTTCAGGATCAACGTCGGTCAGTGTGCCTAATTGGAATTGATAATGGTGTTTCGCAGCATGAGCACGGTAATTGACACCGTCGTTGTTGATATCTAAAGATCCCGTGGCGACTTCATGTAGCAGAGGCTTCCAGATATGCGTTTGACTTCTATCGATGAGCACAACGTCAGCTTGACGCTTTTTGCCCAATGCATGGCCAAGTTTTGTGACTAGCTCTAAGCCACCTGCTCCGCCACCAACAACAACAATTTTTTTCATCTAGAACCGCCCATAAACGTTGAATAATCTGGAAAACACTCATTAAGCGCTTTCCAGATCCCACAACTTCATTCACAAGAAAATGCCTATTAGTTAGCGAATGTGTATTACGTCGCTCTTCGCGCTAATAATTTATCAAGGGTATTGGCAAACGCCATTCTATCTTGTTGATTGAAGCTAGCAGGACCACCTGTTTGCACACCAGATGATCGCATTTGCTCCATAAAATCACGCATACTTAAGCGCTGTTTGATATTTTCTTTGGTATAGAGCTCGCCTCGTGGATTAATCGCCAAGGCGCCTTTTTCGATAACGTCAGACGCCAAGGGTATGTCTGCCGTGATGACTAAATCCGCCGTATCAATGTGGTCGACAATGTAATTGTCTGCGACATCAAAACCAGAACCGACCACTCGACGCTCGATCCATTTCGACGGCGGTATGGCGATGGCTTGATTCGCCACTAATATACAAGGAATTTGCACACGTTCGGCAGCGCGAAAAAGAATGGTTTTAATAACATTTGGACAGGCGTCAGCATCGACCCAAAGGCGCATAGTGTTCCCCTTTTAGTTGGGCTACATTATTAAACACATAGGAAGTGAAATCCAGAGATGAATAAGAACAAACGGAGCACACAAGCGAAATCCGTTTGTTCTTATAAGACTATCTAGCGGTAACCAAGCTTACATATTCGGGTAGTTAGGTCCACCGGCTCCCTCTGGCGTTACCCAGGTAATATTCTGAGCAGGGTCTTTAATGTCACAGGTTTTACAGTGAACACAATTTTGCGAGTTTATTTGAAAACTGGGCCCATCGCTAAGCTCAACCACTTCATACACACCCGCTGGGCAGTAACGCTGCGCTGGTTCGTTGTATTTCGGCAGATTACTCCCGATAGGAATAGACGCATCGGCTAAGGTTAAATGACATGGCTGGTTTTCTTCATGGTTGGTGTTGGACAAAAACACCGAAGACGGCTTATCAAAACTCAAGACACCATCGGGTTTTCTGTAGTCTGGTGCAACATGTTTTTCAGCCAATTCCATGCAGGCATAATCTGGCGTCATATCTTTAAAGGTAAAAGGTAAACCGCCGGCAAAGAAGTTTTGATCTAACCAGTTGTAAGCGCCCCCCCAGAATGTACCCAGTTTATGCATGACTGGCACAAAATTACGAGACTGTTGTAACTCTTTACCTAGCCAAGATTCTTTAAGAAGATCATTAAAGGCCTCTAGTTCAGCAGGTGGATTTTCTAGCTGCAACGCATCAAAAATACTTTCTGCCGCTAAGATCCCGCTCTTCATGGCGGTGTGTGTGCCTTTGATTTTAGCTGGGTTTAAAGTGCCAGCATCGCAACCAATGACCAAGCCACCAGGAAAACTCATTTTGGGCAAAGAGGCCCAGCCGCCTTTTGCAATAGCACGCGCGCCATAAGAAACGCGTTTTGCGCCTTCTAAATGTTGTGCGATGGCTGGGTGATGCTTATAGCGCTGAAACTCATCGTAAGGACTTAGATGTGGATTTTTGTAATTTAAATCTACGATCAAACCCACAACCACTTGGTTGTTTTCCAAGTGATACAAGAAACCACCACCACCCGCTTCGCTGCCCAATGGCCAGCCCGCAGTATGAATAACGGTACCAGGTTTACTTTGAGATGCCGGTACATCCCAGAGCTCTTTAATACCCAGCCCGTAATGTTGCGGCGCTTTGTTTTTGTCTAGTGAAAATTGAGCAATCAGTTCTTTGCCTAAGTGACCACGACAGCCCTCAGCAAACAGGGTGTATTTGGCTTTAAGCAACATGCCTGGCATAAAGCCATCTTTTTCTGAACCATCTGCCGCGAGGCCCATGTCGCCCGTTATAATCCCTTCCACTGCGCCATTTTCGTCGTAGGACAAATGAGCCGCAGAAAAACTTGGGAATACTTCGACACCCAGTTCTTCGGCCTGTTCTGCAAGCCAGCGGCAGAGATTACCCAAACTGATAATGTAGTTTCCGTCGTTGTGTAATGATTTTGGCATCATCCAATGACTTAACTGTCTTGATTCGCTAGCTGAACTTAACCAATGCAGTTCATCTTGATTTACCTTGGTATGCAAAGGCGCTCCCATGGCTTCCCAATCGGGAAACAATTCGGCTAGAGCCACCTGATCAACCACAGCACCCGACAAAATATGCGCGCCGATTTCTGAGCCTTTTTCGACTAAGCAAACACTGATTTCTTTATTTTCTGCTTTGGCTTTTTGCATGATGCGACAAGCCGCTGACAAGCCCGCAGGGCCCCCACCGACGATCACAACATCAAACTCCATTACTTCTCTGTCTGTCATACTGCCTCCCAATTCGGATATTTTTATTCTGCTGTATCTTTTCCTATTACTGTTACGTGTTGAAGCGCTCAGTAAGATTCACTAAGCACCCCAACTCGTCATCATTAGAGACAAAGATACTGTGCTATCGATTGAAAGCATTTTTGTTTAGCTTGTCAACAGTTGATCCACCAAACTTTATTTCATGAGCAAAACTAAACGCCCTAGGAAGCAGGTGATCACAGTAAAATAAAACCGAATGCTGCCAAGACTCTTTTTGAGATTGCTCAAGATCGTTGCTTGTATTGGCTTCAAACAATGCTCTCATTTGTAGCCATGCGCCAATTAAATACCCCATAAGCATCATGTAAGGATAAGCTAAGCCTGTGCCTAGAACAGGGTCTTTTTCCATCGCCAGCAAACAAGATTGAGTAGCGGCCTTAGCCTCCTCCAGCACCACGCGAACTTTTTCCGCATAATCCGCCATATCCGCTGCTTGCCACTGCGCCAATTCGGTTTCAATCTCAGCCAGTAAAGCCAACATTTCTCTGCCGCCGTCACTGTGAAGCTTACGACCGATCAAATCGATAGCTTGAATACCGTTTGTGCCTTCGTAAATAGGCAAAATGCGTGCGTCACGGGCGTGCTGTGCCACTCCCGTCTCTTCGATAAATCCCATGCCGCCATGCACTTGAATGGCTAACGAAGTGACTTCTTGCGCTTGCTCGGTAATCCAACCTTTCACAATTGGCGTGTACAAAGCGGTTCTTGATATGGCTTGTTGCTTTTCATCACCGCTGGCAAAGTGAGACAAATCATTTTCAACTGCCGCCACATAAACCAGTGAACGCATGGCGTCAATTTGAGATTTCATCATCATCAACATGCGTAAAACATCAGGATGTTCGATAATCGCAGCGCGGCCA
The DNA here is from genome assembly GCA_964494965.1 of uncultured Maribrevibacterium sp. Classification (GTDB taxonomy): domain Bacteria; phylum Pseudomonadota; class Gammaproteobacteria; order Pseudomonadales; family Marinomonadaceae; genus Marinomonas. Next base: position 8,400 of record CAZBUC010000038.1, on the reverse strand, counting down.
CTTCGGTCTGCCTTCATGCCTTGCTTGCGTTCTTTCGCATACGCTAAAGCTTGCTGATAAGCGCGCTCAGAAATAGCCAAGCCTTGTAGGCCGACACCCTGTCTTGCATTATTCATCATGGTAAACATGGCTTTTATGCCTTCATTTTGTTGACCAACAAGATAACCGAGTGCCCCCTCGTTGTCGCCAAAACTCATCACACAGGTTGGTGAAGCGTTGATCCCCATCTTGTGCTCAACCGACACCACCTGCACATCATTACGCTCAGCAGGCTCGCCACTTGCATCAAGAAGAAATTTAGGAACAATAAATAAAGAAATGCCTTTGACGCCTTCTGGCGCACCAGGAAGTCGAGCCAACACCAAATGAATAATGTTATTGCTCATTTGATGGTCGCCCCAGGTGATATAGATTTTTTGACCTTTAATGCGAAAAGCATCACCATCTGGAATGGCTTTGCAAGCAATGGCGGCCAAATCGGAACCTGCAGCGGGCTCGGTAAGATTCATGGTGCCCGCCCACTCGCCGGACAGCATTTTTGGTAAGTACTGAGTTTTCAGTGCATCATTGGCATGTAAACTAATGGCTTCTATGGCGCCCAAACTCAGTAAGGGACACAGTGAAAAAGCCAAGTTCGCTGACTGAACGCCTTCATTTACGGCCGTTGCAATGAACGAAGGTAAGCCTTGTCCACCATACTCAGGATCTCCCGACAAACCAATCCAGCCACCGTCGGAATAGGCTTTGAAAGCTTCCTTGAAGCCTTTTGCTTCATACACTTGTCCATGTTCAACGCGGGATCCCTCTTTATCGCCACTGCTATTGATTGGCGCAATCACTTGCTCTGCCAGCTTACCGGCTTCACCTAAAATAGCGTCTAAAAGATCTCGGTCCACAGGTTCATCAAGATACGGGGACAAGCGGTCAATACGCGCGACAGAAAGCAGACTAAAGACAATATCGTTTATTGGGTACTGGTAATCGCTCATTTTTTTATTCTCCAGTTAGTTATCCGAGCGGATGTATCCCTATAGAATGTAAAAATGTCGCCCATCTCTCAATAACAATTCAGGCCTATATTTCTGACAAATACAATCAGCGTTAGCAGGCAACGCCGAAATGACAGCGTCTTACCGGCATTTCATTGCTTTGCCAAATTTTAGATATTCCTCACTTTTTCGATATTCTCCAGGCGTCATGCCTGTCCACTTTTTGAAAGATCGGAAAAACGCGCTCGGCTCATCGAAGCCCATTAATGCGGCAATATCATTGATACTCAATTGGGGCGCATTCATATAGGTAATTGCTGCCTCTTTACGACAGTCGTCTTTAATGTGCTGATAAGACGTTTTTTCATCATTTAGACGACGCCTTAAGGTCGAGACACTCATATTAAGCGCGCTAGCCACTTCTTCGGCGCTGGGCATTTCACGGGAAAAGTCCTTTCCTAACATCGCCATAACTTGCGATTTAAGACTATTGTCATTTTCTACCATGACCAACAGCTGATAAGGGGCGGTTTTTAAAAAGCCTCTTAGACTGTCTTCTGTTTGCACAATCGGCATATCAAGATAACTAGCAGGAAATACCAATGCATTGGCATGCTGATTAAATTTCACTTCTGACTGAAATAACGTTTTGTAGTATTCCACATCATCCGGACGCTCACTGGTAAAATACGCGGCTTTTAAACTGAGTCGACGACCAATCAACCAACAAATAAAATGATGCCACATTGACAAGGTGGTTCTTAATTGCTCCTTTGACTCTGGGGCCGTTAGGATCTCAACGTTTGTAGCGGCGGCATCTAAAGGCGCAAAAGTCACCATGGCGAAACGGCCTTTTTTAATCAATACCGGCTTTACAGTGGGACCTCGGCAAATCTCGTAAAAATCACTACAACGATACAAGGCGTGCGCCAAACTGCGGGCATGAATAATACACAAACACATCATCCTGAAAGTACCATTAGGCACCTTGCCACCACTCAACATACCAAAAGATTCATCTTGCATTAACCACATGATTTTTTGGTATAACATGCCATAACGGTATGCTGAGAAATCCGTACCCTGATCGATCTCTTCTTGCTTAATGTCTAAGCTTGCTAGCACGGCTTGACGGTCTAGGCCTTGTTCTTCAACGGCTTTTAAGAGGTAGCGGACACTCGACATAGGAACAGAAGCTTTCACATTAACCCCTTTTTATTATTTGCTTGTTAATCATAGCGTCTTTTTTTAGCATAAAAAAAGGCTGCACTGGCAGCCTTTTTTTATTTTCTAATTCTATTCTTACTTTTGTTCAGCAAACGCCGACAACAATTCGTCCAATGATAAATCATCGCTGTCTGAATCTAAGTTCGTATCCGCCAAACCTTCAGCCTTCGCTTTTTCTTCGCTTTCATCCACAGGCTTAACGAACACGAAGCGACGAGGACGACCTGATACAGGAGTCGCGTCTTTCTCGGGCAATAACCCTAGCCTTTCCAGCTTTTTGTGTGCCTGCTCTTTACGTTCTTTTGCTTTTTTAGTTACAAAACGACGTGTTTTCGATGCTTTACGAGCTTTGTTCTGCTCTTTCATCATCTCTTTGGAGCCAGTTTTACCTAGTTTTCCACGCATACTGCGCGATTTTTTAACACGAGCCATAATATCCTCTCTTTATCGCGCGCATTGTAGCAGTGAATTTACGCTAGGTCATCCAGCAAGATTAGCAATTTGCTCTAAAAGCACCATGCCCGATGTTTCTTTGAGTGCTTATCTCACCCAACCATTTTCTGATGTCTGAGCCGTTGTCAGATTGCAGCGCGGCTTCTAGGTTTTTTAGCGCCATAACAGTATCGTCTATCACTTTAGTGTAATTAGCTTTCTGCTCTGCTAACTGATCTCCTTGAAGAGAATCCGCTTTGAATTTGTAAGGCGTTTCATTGCGAGACTTTTCAAAATGAGAAATCAGGTCGGTGACTTTATTTGCCGCTGCTGCGTTATCTCCTGACTTAATATCAGCGGACAGCACACGCATATCGCCGCCTATATCCTTCATATAAGAACTTAACTTGGTTGCACCGCAATCAGAGCTAGCAAACAAAAAAGAAGACCCCGTCATAAGCAATACAGACGCAAGCATTAAACGTTTTTTCATAGCAATTCACCATTAGATTTAGATAACGTTATAATCAAAATAACACGCTCCCTAAAAAACACATCAAAAAAATTGTAAAAATTTGCTAATCTTTTTTAAATTGCCTGTAAAAAAGGCGTTTACTGAGATTTATTTAGGATAAAGCCCTTCTATGGGAAATCAAAATACCTTGCTATTCTATGTCGAGGTCACCCTGTAAAAAATCAAACGAAAACTGGAGGTCATTATTTTTCGCTTAACACGCTACCTAGCCGTCATTGCGTTTAGTAGCCTCATGCTCAGCAATATGGTGCTGGCTGAATGTCTTGATCCTGACGCCAAGGCGGCAGCAGATAAAAGTGCACAAGAGTATGTCGGTGGCAAGACCTTTAAGACGGCACGGGTGTTGAAAAAACACCTACCTAGTAAACGCAAAGAAGTCGCCAGCTATGTATATGTCAAAGCAGACGACCTCTATTACACTGTATATGCGCTAGTCAACTCGCAATGTAATGCGGCCATTATTAAGAGAACTAATGGCAAACATTAAGCCGTATTTTCCTCTATTCTTTTCCGCTCTCTTCTATTCTTTTCTGTTCTCTTCTATTACTTAGCGTCATTTTTCTTCTTTTTCTCACCGTCGGTCTGTTTGGCTGACGTTTCTTCTGATTCGTCGTCCTCATCATCGTCGTCCTCTTCACCCAACTTAGATATTTCCTCGAGTCGTTCGATAACGCGCGCAGAAATCGTGCCCTCTGGATAATCCCCGTCCTCATTTGCAATGCCAGCTTCGATACCCGTTAGCAAATGCAATGCTTCATCTGCTGTTGAAATAGCGTAAACATGGAACAGGCCTTCCTTCACTGCTTCAATAATCTCATCACCCAGCATTAGATTAATGGCATTGGATTTAGGAATAATAACGCCTTGCGTTCCTGTTAAACCACGGGCTTTACACACACTAAAGAAGCCTTCAATTTTTTCATTCACGCCACCAATAGCCTGTACTTCACCATATTGGTTTAACGAGCCCGTTATAGCCAAGTCTTGGCGAAGTGGCACTTGAATCAAGGCCGAGAGCAGACAACAAAGCTCTGCGGTAGACGCACTATCACCATCTACATAGCCATAGCTTTGCTCCATAGCTATAGAGGCGGAAATATCAAGTGGAAAACGCTGGGCGTACTTGTTGCCTAGGTAGCCTGACAGAATCAACACCCCTTTGGAGTGAATGTTCTGACCAAGGTTAGACTCTCGTTCTATGTCAATGATTCCCTTGCCACCCGGATACACAGTGGTGGAAATCCGAGCTGGTGCGCCAAAACTGCTATCACCGATTTGCATGACGGTTAAGCCATTAATTTTACCCACCGCATAACCATCGCTTTCAAGCAGTACAGTGCCTTCGATAATTTCTTCAATGATTTTCTCACTCACACGACCCGTACGATGCTTTTTGGCTTTTAATGCCCGTGCAATATGCTCTGCATTGATGTCGGTATCTTTTGCCATTTGACGAACAAAATCCGCTTCGCCCAACAGCTCAAACACATCACCTATCTTGGCGGCCATTTCTCTCTGATGCTCCGCCAAGCGGCTGCTGTACTCAATCAGCGCCGCTACCCCATCACGGGTCACGTTGGCGTACTCTTCTTTGTCTACACGATCTTTCATAAGAC
>CAZBUC010000038.1:0-3591 GCA_964494965.1 uncultured Maribrevibacterium sp. | reverse complement strand
GAGCAAAGGAGAGTTCAGATTCTTTTGAACGTTTTAATGTGTCATCAAAATCCACCAAGACGCGGAACATTTCTTGAAAGTCTGGGTCGGCATCTTGCAACAAATAATAAATGTCTCGAGCACCGATCAACACAACTTTAACCTGCAATGGCAAGTCTTGTGGCGACAAAGTCATGGTGTTCATTAAGCCCATGTCCGCGTAGGGATGCTCAATTTTGATGGTCTTACTTTTGAGTGCGCGCTTTAACGCTTCCCATAAATAATGGTCTGTGAGCAGTTTCTCTGCGTCTAAGATCAAATAACCGCCATTGGCCGCATGCAGACTACCAGAACGAATTAAACGGTAGTTAGTTACTAACATACCCTGATCACTACTGTGCTCTACCTGACCAAATAGATTGCGATACGTCGGATGAGGTTCATACACGACGGGCTGGCCGCCGTCCGGTTTGTGAGTGATGGCGATATTAGGCAAATACAATTCTTCATAAAACTGTCGACGGCCTATTTCATCTCGGTTTTCAGAGGCTTTGTCATCCGCCATCTGGTCGATAATGGTTTTATCAAGATCCTCTCTAAGGGCAGTCAAATGAGCGAAGATATCAGCATTATCTCGGTATTTATCGAATAAACCAGACATCAAAGGATCTAGCGCTTCTTTGACGGTATCAAGGTTCAACTGTCGAATTTGATCGTAAGTGGCACGCTTCCATTGCGGCAACCCTAACAACTCTTCATTTAGCAAGCCTTCAAGCGTCGAAACACCCTCTTGGAAAGCATCACGTTCTTCGTCAGTCAGGGCTGCAAATTCATTTTCTTCCAACGCCTTACCGTCTTTCATAGGGGCAAAACTGACGGAAGACGCATCACGGAACATAGCGACACCAATTTTACCGGATACACGCTCTACCTTATTTATCGCCGCTTCATATTGATCATTAAATGCTCGATCAATGACGCTTTTTTGCTGTTGATAAGAAGGGTTTTCAAACGCCGCTGGAAAGGTGGCCATCAAACCATCGATCAGAGTACGGATTTCTTTCTCAAATTCAGACGCTTGACCAGGCGCGAACTCAATCGCTTTGGGACGATGACTTTCGGTGAAATTGTTTATGTATGCCCACTCATTCGGCGCAGGACGACGCTTTGCTTCACTTTTAAGATAGCTCATCACGTAGGAAGAACGGCCAGTGCCTGAGTCACCCATCGCAAAAATATTGTAACCGGGGCGCTGCATCGCGACACCAAACTGAATGGCTTCAACCGCTCGCTCTTGGCCCAAGATACCACTTAGGGGTTCAATGTCGCTTAATGTTTTAAACATCAAATGGTCAGCAGGAACTTTAGCTGACAGTGCTTGGTACGGCAGAGGGGTAACCATATGGGTCATCAATGGATTTCCTTTTGTTTGACAAGCTTTTTACAGGGTAAGCTTGCGAAAGAAGAAGACGTTTCTTTCAAATATATTAAGTAATTACAATACGTTAAGACTAACACTCTGGTTTCATTTAGCCTATCAGAACACGATGAATAACAACCATGGCTAGAAAGCATAGAGAGTCAACAACGCGGTTATGACGTAAAGGGCGCAAGTTGTTGTTGTGGATCTGCCTTAGGAAACACTCGATGAAAGTTCGCAGCGGTGGCTTCTAACAGGGCTTCATAACGAATACCTTTTAGATCTGCCACGTATTGCGCGACTTCGGATACGTACTTAGGCTCGTTTTTCTTGCCTCGATGAGGAACCGGCGCTAAATAAGGTGCATCTGTCTCTATGATCAAAGACGACAATGGCAATTTACGCACTGTTTCTTTTAAATCGTCTGCTGTCTTGAAAGTCACAATGCCAGAAATAGAGATCAGATAGTTCTCATCCAATGCGGCTTTGGCCATATCATAGTCTTCAGTGAAACAGTGTAATACACCCGCGCTATTAGGATTGCCATACTGCTTAATCAGCGACAGGGTGTCTTCTCGAGCATTACGAGTATGAACAATGACGGGGAGCCCTAAGTCCCCTGCAGCGGTCAGATGATGAATAAAGCTGGTCTTTTGTGCTTCATGAGCCTGCTCTGAGGTTTCATAAAAATAATCCAGCCCGGTTTCTCCTATAGCAATTACTTGAGGATGTTTGGCGTAATGGCGCAGCAAAGTATCATCCGTAATAAGACCGTCACCTTGTAGGGGATGGACACCCGCACTGGCATAAATGCCAGGGCGCTTGGTAAACCCTAGCACGGTCTCCATATTTTTCAGGTCAACACAGATACTCAATAACTGCCTAACACCTTTAAGATGAGCCGCATCAAGAGCCGCATTTATATCGCCATTATAAGGTGCCAGATCCAGCATATCGAGATGGCAATGGGTATCAATTAACATAGTTGGTTTACCACTGATTCAATTCATGTGTGAGTTGCATTATGGGGTTTAAATTGGTTTTTTGAAGGTCTGACTTTAACGCTTGCAGCGACTGGTAACGCATCATGAGAGATTGAATGCCTAACCGTGCCATTAATACCTTATATATCGCTTGCAGAGCTTGATCCAATGGCGTCCCCGTCGAATGACAAATACATTGATGAAGAACCGCGGCTAAACCATTGCAATAGTCTTCAATATTATTACTGTCCAGCCCTTTTAGTACGTCCGTAACCGATGATCTGCCTTGCAACATCGACAACAACTGATCTGGCAGATTTGCATACAAAGAGACCTTGCCTTGCTGCTGAAGCGACAAGAGTCGAAATGGTTGGGTCGTTAGCCAAAAAAGCGAGCTCAAAGTAGAACCCTCTGGCTGATCTGTCAACCACTGCGCTACCTCATCTTTGGTCGGCGTTGGTACATTTATTAACAGGCAACGACTTCGGATGGTCGCTAAGAGGCGGGTTGATTGTGAACTGGTCAGAACAAAATACGTGCGTGCAGAAGGCTCTTCGAGTGCTTTTAACACGGCATTGGCGGCATTGATATTCATCGCCTGAGCGTGAGTAATGAGTACGACTTTATTTTGCCCTACTTGGGGCTTTTGACTCATTTGACGGACCAATAGTCGCACTTGGTCTACTTTAATACTCGACGCTTCACCGTCTAAAACGCGAAAATCTGGATGTGTATCAGCGCGCATTAGCTGACATGAGTGGCAGTTACCACAAGCAGCGGCCTGATCCATCTCACACATCAAATCTTTGACCATTTCCCGTGCCAGCTCTTCCTGACCCACTCCGTCTGCCCCCGTAATAAGCAAGGCATGAGACAAACGATTTGTTTTTTTCAACACTTGAACTTGTTGCAAACAAGGCTTTAACCAATGAGCAATGTTTGACATTTAAACGTTACCAGACCAAGTTGAATGCAATTGCGATAACTGATGCTCAATCTGCTGCTGCACCAAATCCAAAGACAAACTGGCATCAATGACTTTCACCCTGCCTGGTTCTGCCTGAGCCCGCTCAAGGAAGCCATCACGAACCTTTTGATGAAAAGCCAATGACTCCTTGTCTAAGCGATCTTGATGCTGCCGCTGTACAACACGCTCTTGACCCAGTTCCACTGGCACGTCTAACACTAGAGTCGCATCCGGTTTATTGT
>CAZBUC010000037.1:3505-13019 GCA_964494965.1 uncultured Maribrevibacterium sp. | reverse complement strand
CTGTATCGTAAGACGCGTGCGGTGGAAGGTATTCATACCGTGTCTATCGCCTCAGGCTTACGTTATGACCTTGCTGTAGAAGACCCTGAGTACGTTCGTGAGCTTGTCACTCATCACGTGGGCGGCTTACTTAAAATTGCGCCAGAGCATTCAGAAGAAGGCACCTTATCAAAAATGATGAAGCCTGGAATGGGAACATACGACCGTTTCAAGCGCATGTTTGATAAATATTCCAAAGAAGCGGGTAAGAAACAACATTTGATTCCTTACTTTATTGCGGCTCATCCAGGTAGCTCAGACGAAGATATGCTCAACCTTGCCGTCTGGTTAAAAACCAATGATTTCAAACCAGATCAAGTACAAACGTTTTACCCATCGCCCATGTCATTAGCAACAGCGATGTACCATTCTGGTAAGAACCCGCTAAAACCGGTTACGTACAAAAGTGAAGACGTTTATACCCCTAAAGACGCTAAGCAACGCACTGTCCAAAAAGGCTTCTTGCGTTATCACGATCCAAGCAACTGGCAAGCGTTGCGCGACAGCTTAATCAAAATGGGTCGCCCTGATCTTATTGGCCATGGCGATAATAAACTGGTCCCTGCTGAAGAAAAAGACAGGCAGGTACGTCGTCGACCTCAAAAAGCCAAACCAGGTCAAGCAACAGGGGCTTCTCACACATCAAATCGCCCCACAATAGAGAAAAATGCAGCCACAGAAAAAGCGCGCCGTAAAAACACTAATGGGACGGGAACACCAGCCACCCCAACTAAGCGCCGTAAAACAAAAGTAAAATCCCGTCAGTAAACACAATATACTGATGAAAAAAATGCGCCCCCTTGATAATCAAGAGGGCGCATTTTCAAGAAAGACAAAAACGATTTAACTTGTTAACCGCTTGTTTTGATATGCTTGATTTCGTCTACGACACACTAAGACAAGCTCAATCGCAGAAATCAAAATTAAGCTATAACCAAGCGTTTCGATACCTTCTTCCACTATGTTTTTGACAAGGCGCATATAGGAGTCTTCCATCACAGCCTGCCAAAACGCCCCTCGCCCCAACAAACGCGAAAAAGCCATAATGGTAACAAATCCGGCTAAAAACGCCCCAAAGCAAGGTAGCTGAGCGTATTCTTTTAAGGAGGCGTACACTTGCAAAAAACGCCCTCGTAGAACCCATAAGACAACCACAAAAATGACACTTACAATGGCTTGCCAAGCACCATCAAAGACATGCGTATCCAACAAGGAGTCCGACTCCCGCACAAACATCATCGCAAGTAAAGCACCAAGCAAGATAGCCGCTATGTTTAACTTCTCATCTAAACGTGCAGCATAAAGAAATAAAATACAACTTAAGAAAGACATCATATCTTGCAAGTGTTCGGTAAGAGTATGTTCGCTATACTGGGCAGCAGACCGAAGTTGATAACCCTCCAGAGTAATTAACTGAGCAATACCAGCAACGGCCAAAAGGTACAAAAAGCCACGAATAATAAACATCAAGATTCTCGCAAAAAAATAAAGCGAAATCTTAGTTAAAAACACACTGAAAAACGATCTACCACATTAAGATGACACTGTTATTACTTATTTCACACTTTAATCATAACTTTTATAATAAATATGTTATAAGCCAGCGCCATCCGCACACAATCTTAATCTAACTTATTATCCATCAACTCATCTTGCATGGTTTCCATATAACCCGCGACCACGTCAGCCGATGAATAATGCGCTATGTGGTACATGGCTTCGCCTTCTTGCACCAAAGGGATATTCTGTTTACCAATAATAATGCCACCGTTTTTGCACAGCACTCTGTCTAAAATATCCCCATAGGGATCTTTTATTTCCGCCAGCACGTCTCCCTCTTCAACCAGATCGCCTAATGCTTTAAGGTGAGTAGTAAAACCACTGTCTGTTGCACGCACCCAACTACTGCTTCTTGCAATCTTCGGCTCAGGAAACATTTTTTTACTGCGCGACTTCGGTAACATATTAAGGTGACGCATCACGCCAATAATACCTTGAACCCCCGCCCTAATTGAAAACTCATCGAAGCGAAGCGCTTCACCCGCTTCATATAAAATCACCTTAGCACCGACATCATTGGCGCACTCACGTAACGAGCCATCTCGCAAGTTAGAATTCATAATGACAGGCACACCAAAAGCTCTGGCAATCGCAAGAGTTTCTGGGTCATCAAGGTTGGCGCGTATCTGCGGCAAATTAGTACGATGCAAACTGCCCGTATGAAGATCAATACCGTAATCGGCTTTAGCGACAATTTCATTTAAAAAACGGTCTGCCACTCGACCTGCTAAAGAACCTCGTTTGGAGCCAGGAAAAGAACGGTTCAAATCTCGACGATCTGGTAAATATCGGCTTTGACTGAGCACGCCATAGCCATTCACAATCGGAACAGCAATCAGGGTACCCTTTAAACTCTCTAAATATTTACTTTGTATGATACGACTAATGATTTCGATACCATTTAACTCGTCACCATGGATAGCCGCACTGATAAAAAGCGTCGGTCCATGGCGTTTGCCACGTTTTACGAAAACAGGCATAGACATGTTGGTATCCGTGTACAATTTCACCATAGGCACTTCTATTCTAGCCGTGCCGCCTAGGTGAATATCCGTATCGCCGATGGTTAGAACCGTTTCTCTCATTAACCTCTACCCTTCGTCTTGGTACTGCTCAACAAAGAAGACTTTTCGATGTGCTGAATGATCATGGCAGCAACATCTTTTCCTGTCGCCTTTTCAATCCCTTCTAGACCAGGTGACGAATTTACTTCCATGATCAAAGGGCCGTTATTGGAACGCAAAATATCCACACCACACATGTTAAGCCCCATCACTTTTGCCGCTTCAACAGCGGTGCGTCTTTCTTCTGGCGACAATTTCACCAGTGACGCCTTACCACCACGGTGCAGATTAGAGCGAAACTCTCCTTCAGCACCCTGTCTTTTCATCGCGGCAATGACCTTGCCGCCAACGACTAAACAGCGAATATCCGCACCACCCGCCTCTTTAATGTACTCTTGCACCAAAATATTGGCTTTCAGCCCCATAAAAGCCTCAATGATGGATTCAGCGGTTTTGTTTGACTCTGCCAATACAACACCAATGCCTTGCGTACCTTCTAATAACTTAATAACCACTGGGGCTCCGCCTACGTTTTTCAGCAAGTCCCCTATTTTATCAGGATGGTGAGCAAAGCCTGTTTTTGGCAACCCCAAGCCCTTACGAGACATTAGCTGCAAAGATCGTAATTTATCGCGCGAACGGCTAATGGCAACAGATTCATTAATACTGTAGGTGCCCATCATCTCAAATTGCCTTACCACCGCCGTACCATAAAATGTTACCGACGCACCAATGCGAGGAATCACAGCATCGTATCTAGGCAAAGGTTCGCCATTGTAACGAACCACGGGGTTGCTACTGGTGATGTCCATATAACAGTGCATTGTGTCAATAACATCGACTTCATGACCAAGCTGCTCACCGGCTTCAACTAAGCGACGAGTAGAGTAAAGTCGAGGGTTACGAGAAAGTATTGCGATTTTCATAGTTGTCCTTTGAACAATAAAGAAAGCACACAAGTAAAGCGTGCTTGTAAAAACGTGCCTGCCGCTAAGCTCAGGCTATAAACGCGAGGATAGTGAATAAGCTTATATTTAGAAAGGGATTTTATGCATTTTATATAAAAAAACCCCAAGCACCTTAGTGAAACCAAGCGCTTGGGGTTTTAACGTAAATACATTCTGATTGACGGCTATTTTTTCGGCGCGTATGGATTTTCAGACGATTTAAATTCAAAAATAATCGGTGTACCTGTGATGTTAAGCACGGTTCTAAACTTATTCTCAAGGTAGCGCTTGTAACTACCAGGTAGGGAATCGGTTTGATTACCGTGCACCACGATACGTGGCGGATTAGAGCCACCTTGGTGTGCATAGCGTAATTTAATACGACGACTATTCACCATAGGAGGCTGGTGTTCAGCAATAGAATCTTCCAATATTCTCGTCAATCTATTGGTTGACCACTTGGCATAACATGACTCGTAGGTACTTTCTATCGTGTCGTATAAGTCCCCAACACCAGTTCCATGAAGCGCAGAAATATAATGCACTTTCGCATACGGAACAAAGCCTAAACGACGTTCAACTTCACTTTTAATGTGCTCACGATCGTCTTTTTTCAGCCCGTCCCACTTATTGATCGCGATCACCACACCACGACCTGCATCCAATACATAACCAATCATGTGGAGGTCTTGTTCGACCAAATCCTCATGGGAGTCTATTACCACAATAACCACGTTCGCGTCTTGTATGGCTTGTAGCGTTTTAACAATGGAGAATTTTTCAATGGCTTCTTTGACATGCTTACGACGACGGATACCCGCTGTGTCGATCAGGGTATACTCTTTGTCATGGCGAACATAAGGAATATAAACACTATCACGCGTCGTTCCTGGCATGTCATACACCACAACACGATCTTCACCAAGCATGCGGTTTACTAAAGTCGATTTACCCACGTTAGGCCGTCCAACAACGCCGATACGAATGCCTCGTGACTCCAAATTAATCTGGCTTCTTGCTTCTTCTACACGCCCAGCAAACGGCAACATTACCTTATCAATTAAGATGTGCACGCCTTTACCATGAGAAGCCGCAATAGGATGAAGTTCACCAAACCCTAGCGAATAAAAGTCTGCCAGTGCAATGTCTTCATTGATCCCATCCGTCTTGTTTACGACTAGAGACACGGGCTTATTTGACCGACGCAAGTGGTTGGCAATCATCTCATCTGCAGGATTCAAACCATGTCGACCATCCACTAAGAAAAGTACAGTGTCCGCCTCTTCGATGGCCAGCAAAGACTGCTTAGCCATCTTTTCATCAATCCCCTGCTCATCACCGCTGATACCACCGGTATCTATTACAATAAAGTCATGCTCACCAAGCTTGCCATCACCGTATTTACGGTCACGGGTCAATCCCGGATAGTCCGCCACTAAAGCGTCTCGGGATCTTGTCAACTGATTAAAGAGTGTTGACTTGCCAACATTGGGTCTACCTACCAATGCAATAACTGGAATCATTTTATTACCTTTAAAAATACAAAGCGGCCACCACCTTTAAAAAGATAGCAGCCCCTTTAAAAATCGCTAATTAAGAAATCGTCTTCGATCTCAGTAGCTCAATGCCGTCACGTTAGAGTTCGGCGTAAGAATAAATAATTTTTGGTCAACCGCTACCATGCGGCTACCAGGTGGAGACTTATTGCCAGCCACTTTACGACCCACAATCTCCCCACTGTTCAAATCTAATAGGTGAACATAACCACCACGGTCCATCACGGCAACATAATCACGCAAAAACTCTGGCGTAATGAGATCACGTTCAAGCAACTGTGAATTTTGCCAAACTTCGCTACCATTCTTGGCATTCAAAGCAATGACTTTACTCTTCATGTCAACAGCAATCAATAATTGACCACTGACCGCGACACCCACTGAACTGGAAATATTGCGCTGCCATAAAGGTCGTCCTGTCTCTAGCGACAAAGCCGCCAGGGTTCCGTTGTACGCCACCGCGTAAACGACGTCATCCATCACCACCAGTCGACCATCAATGTCGCTAAGGCGCTCTATTTCATAACGTCCTTCTGGCTTGCCTACATCGTAAGACCAAAGCAAATCGCCATCTTCTATAGAAAAAGCTTTCAACTTACCGTTTGAAAACCCAGCCACCACACGATTCTGTGAAATAACTGGCGCACTGGTTCCTCTCACAGTGAGGGAAGGCAAGTCTTCTTTAGCACGCCACAAGGTATCCCCAGAGTTGGCATCTAAAAGACTTAACCACCCATCCGCGGTCTGAACCGCTAACTTACCATTGGCATAAAAAGCTTCAGATAATAGCTCGGAGCTCAGTGTTTTTTCCCATAGAACCGATCCCATTGACAAGGATACCGCAACCAACTTCGCATCATAAGTGCCAAAATATAAGGTGTCACCATTACGAGCCACACCAGAGCTCACTCTATAATCTGTCTTGACTTCGTGAAGGGGTCGGCCCTTCTCTTGATCTAATTCGTACGCTGTACCTTTGTTAGTGACTAAAAATACCGCTTCGTCATCTGACACTACACTAAAGCGTTCACTGGACTCGCCAAAACCACCATCCACATTCGTACGCCATTCATTTTTCAAGACAACTTGACGGTCAAAAGCGGGTGGCGCAGGTAAGGCAGGACGTGAGTTTGAGCACGCTTGCAGGATAAAGGCCGAAAGTATCACAGTCAGTACAAGAGACTTGCTCATAATTACCCTTTAACCAAATCCTTAAGTTTAATCTCCAGCAGAGGATGGTTCACACCGGCACCCAATGCCTCGCTTGCTTGCTCATAGGCTATACGAGCCTCTTCACGCTTGCCTTGCTGTATAAAAATATCTCCTATCAACTCTTGTTTTTGCGCAACGAACTCACTGTCCGTTACTTGCTCAACACGAGCCATTGCCGCTGAATATTCCTCTTTTTGAAGTAACAGCCGAGCAACACGAAGATTGGCTATGGCCAAAAAAGACGCGTCTGTGGTTTTCTCAATCGCTGAATCGAGAGCAGCGATCGCTTCGTCATACTGTCCATTTTCGGCTTTAACTCGAGCCTCAAACAACTGACCAAACATGGCATAACCTGTATCGCCATAATCTTCAGAAAGCTGGTTCGCCATAAAGGTCACCGTTTGCTGATTGCTCTCGTCGCTCAAATCGGCTGAAGCTTGAACCAAACTTTGATACAAAGCAGAGGCTTCACTAATGTGATTCGCTTGGTTTGTTTTCCATGCCTGCCAGCCAAAATAACCACCAACCGACACAGCAGCGGCAACAACTAGAGCTAGTCCGTTCTTTTTCCACCACGTTTTAAAGGCTTCGATCTGTTCTTCTTCCGTCTTTAATTCAGACACTTTCTTTTCCTCATTCAAGATACTGCAAGTTAATTGAAAAGCAGTACGCTATTAAATCAAATTATAGGTTGCCACTAATATAGGCAGGTAGATCTTCAAACGCACACGCTTGCTGCTCTCCTGTCGACATATCTTTGACCTGACAAACCCCTTGTTCCACTTCAGCTTGGCCCAAAATAATAGTAAAGCGCGCTTCAGAACGATCCGCTTTTTTCATTTGATTCTTAAAATTACCACCACCACAATGACGTAATACAACCAGACTTGGGAGGGTTTCACGTAACTGTTCAGCCAATGTCGTTGAAGCTACTTCCGCATCATCCCCGATACTAACCACAAAAACATCAGCCGAGAATTTGGCTTCACTGGGAATCAAACTTAAAGTTTCAAGCAAAAGTACCAAGCGCTCAATCCCCATCGCAAAACCGACGGCAGGGGTTGGTTTACCGCCCAGTTGCTCCACCAAACCATCGTACCGACCACCAGCACACACCGTTGCTTGAGCACCAAGATGCGTAGTCACCCATTCAAAGACGGTTTTGCCGTAATAATCTAGACCGCGGACTAAACGACGGTTGATAACATAAGGAACCTTGTTGGCCTTCAAAATCGTTTGCAGACGTTCAAAATGGCTTTGTGACTCTTCACCAATAAACGCATCTAAGCTTGGCGCACCCTGTAAGATTGCTTGGGTAGCTTCATCTTTAGAATCCAAGATCCGTAAAGGGTTGGTACTTAAACGACGCTGACTGTCTTCATCGAGCTGATCTTTAAACTCCGTTAGATAATCAACCAAGGCGGCTTTGTAAGCCTCTCGCTCAGAAGCTAAGCCAATGGTATTTAACTGCAACTCAACATGTTCCAAAAGCCCCAGCTTTTGCCATAAGCGTGCCGACAAAACAATTAACTCTGCATCAATATCCGCCGTGGCCATGCCAAAAGATTCCACGCCAATTTGGTGAAATTGACGATAGCGACCTTTTTGTGGGCGCTCGTAACGGAACATTGGCCCCGTATACCATAAACGCTGAACTTGATTGAACAACAAACCCGCTTGATCAGCCGCTCGTACACAACTCGCTGTGCCTTCAGGACGCAACGTCAAAGACTCACCGTTACGATCTTCAAAGGTATACATTTCTTTTTCTACGATATCCGTTGTTTCACCAACACCACGCTTGAACAAATCGGTGTTTTCAACAATAGGAAAACGGATTTGTTGATACCCATAAGACTTAACCACGTCTGCCACGGTTTTTTCTAAATACAACCAAACAGATGATTGATCAGGTAGAATATCATTCATTCCTCTGATCGCTTGAATTTTTCGAGCCACAATGGATCCTTAATTTTTTACAATGATGTTGGCTAATTCTCGCTCTTTTAAGAGCGCTTTCTGACGAATCATCTTTTCCAAATCATCAACGAGAGTGTCATTTTTTGTCTTACTATTTGGCTTACCATCTTGGTAGATCAAATTGTTTGGGGAACCACCCGCAAGGCCAATGTCAGCCTCTTTCGCCTCACCAGGACCATTGACCACACAGCCGATGACAGCAACATCCATTGGAATAGTAATATCGTCAAGGCGCTCCTCTAGCTCATTCATGGTTTTAATCACATCGAAGTTTTGACGCGAACAGCTGGGACAAGCAATAAAATTGATACCGCGACTGCGCAGCTTCAAGCTACGTAACATATCCCACCCAACTTTCACTTCTTGCACAGGATCTGCCGCCAAAGATACGCGCAAGGTGTCACCTATACCATCCATCAGTAACAAACCAAGGCCAATAGAGGATTTCACTGTCCCTGAGCGCAAACCGCCCGCTTCTGTAATCCCCAAATGCAAGGGGTTGTCTATTTGACTGGCAATTTTACGATAGGCTTCCACCGTCATAAAAATATCAGACGCTTTAAGACTCAATTTGTATTCATGAAAGTCTAACTCGTCAAAATACTGAATCTGACGAAAGGCGGATTCAACTAGCGCATCAGGCGTAGGTTCGCCATATTTTTTCTGCAGATCTTTTTCTAAAGAACCGGCGTTCACACCAATACGAATCGGAATATTCTTATCGCGAGCGCAATCAACAACTGCACGGATGCGATCTTTGTTACCTATATTTCCTGGGTTGATACGCAAACAATCCACACCGTATTCCGCTACTTTTAGCGCAATCTTGTAGTCAAAATGAATGTCTGCCACTAGCGGTATAGACACCGCCTCACGAATTTTCTTGAACGCTTCTGCTGCGTCCATTGATGGGATAGAAACCCGCACGATATCTGCACCGGCATCGGCAATAGCACGAATCTGCGCAACCGTAGCGTCCACATCACAAGTCTCTGTATTGGTCATACTTTGAATGCTGATCGGCGCACCACCACCAACCGGCACATTACCAACCATAATCTGACGAGAATGGCGGCGTTTTATAGGAGATTCAAAATGCATAGGAGTCTCTACTTAAGCTCAAATCGAGCCAAATCGTTACGAACAAAAGAAGAAA
>CAZBUC010000037.1:0-3495 GCA_964494965.1 uncultured Maribrevibacterium sp. | reverse complement strand
ATGAGGTCGCACTTCAATAGAAGGGCCTACTATCGTTACTAGCCACCAATTTAGGTCACTGTTGTCACCAAGCCAGTCACTACCCCAACTTACCTTTTGTCGGTAGGAGTCCACGGTTTTGGATCACCGCTAATTTGCCATCTTCCGAGTAAGCTCAAATCGAGCCAAATCGTTACGAACAAAAGAAGAAAAGTCGAACGCTTCGCCTTTGTATGTTAGCGAGGACACGCCTTTCGTATAACCTAAAATAACGCGATATGGCGCTTGTCCGGTAAGCGATAACTGGCTGCCCTTAGACTTCACTCCAGAAAATAAAATCTTACCTGTGGCATCACGGATTTCCGTCCAGCAATCCTCCACAAACGCGATTTCAATGTCGTCTGAATATGAAACTGTTGGCGTTGTAGAATTCGTTTCGGACACTGAGCTAGCTGGATTCGAATCACTCTCTGATAAAAGCGGTTCAATAACATCAACGGAGGTACTGCTCGATGTATTAGCTTTCTCGGCCGCAACGTCTCGTTCCAAACGAGCAGCAAGGTCATCGCTAGACATATCAACATCTTCGGCAGCTGTGTTTTCTGCAACTGTGCTGTCAGTGACTGCATCCCCAGAATCCAAGTTTTCAATAATGGGAACACCGGAGTCTTCTGATAAAGGAGAGGCCTCTAACTCGGAGTCGTTTACGTCAGAAAACTCAACTGAAGGTATTTGATTAACAAATTCTGCCGCTGCTTGGTCATCGCTTTGAAAATTCGGCACAGATGACGTCGATGATTGTGATGGCCACCAAAAAACCAAGAAAACTAACACAGCAACCACAACAATTGAAATAAACACGACGATCGGATCGCCAAAATGCGACTGTTTATTCACCTTATCAACTGGCTGAATGGTCGACGGTATGACGTGTTTTTCTCTATCCGCATCAAAGGCACGGACCATGTCTGTCGGGTCAATCTCCAACAAACGACAGTAGCTTTTTAAAAAACCACGCGCAAAAGTAACCGATCTGAAATAGGTGAAATTATTGGCCTCTAGGGCTCGAATTTGATCTATGGTAATTTTTAACTCACTGGAAACTTGCTTTTCATCAAAACCAAGCTCTACTCTTTTTGATTTTAGTCTCTTACCAATGTTGATCGTGTCTGTGCTTGTATTATTTGCAGAAACATCCGTTTGAAATTCAGTTGTCATGTCAATACCTTGAGCCATTCAGGCATGTAAAATCACTCGCAAATGAATACAGTGTAGGGTCAGTCTCGTGTTCAGATAAGTGCCACGACAGACAGTTGTATTCATCAAAATGCTCCGATCCTCGGGCAATTTCTTTGTGAGTCTGGATATTATTTAGAATTAAGCGAGCTTGGTCGTAGTTACCCTGTATTAAAACAAGATTGAGCTCTGTCATCAAACCTATCAGAGGCAAATCACCGATTTCTTTTGCCTGCTTTAAATATATTTCGGCCAACTTTACTCGTTTCTGACGCAATTCACATCTAGAAAGATTTATCTGCACCGATTGGCGCTTTGAATGACCAATTTTGTCGGCACGCCTAAATGCATCACAAGCATCCTCCCAACGGTCATTCAACCCCAATAGGACGCCATAATTATTCAGAATAAAGTCGTCAAGCGGGTAATGAGCTAATGCTTTTTTATGAACCAAAAGCGCCTCATCGTAATCCCCAACACTTAGCCAATACAAACCAAGTAGTCGCCAATATTCTTGCGGTTGATGTGGCGAACTCACTTGATCTAATTGTTTTTTCGCTAACGTCCATTGCCCTAGCAGTATGTGCGTTTGGGCTACTGTCAGTCGCCTTTCATCTGAAATAGAGACAGAATTTGGTGCGACCACCTGATAAGCACAAGACACATTTAACAAACAGCCTAATAAAAAAGGCAGAAAATACCATCGCATATAGACATCCTTGTCTCACTACGAGCCATTAGGGCCCCTATGGGTAAGCGTTAATCTTTCACTTCTCGCAACTCTATGTATCTTTGACTACGACGAGTCTTGTCTTGAAAGTCTCCAACTAATTGTCCACACGCCGCATCAATATCATCTCCACGGGTGGTTCTGACTGTCACCGTGTAGCCTGCATCCGCCAAAATCTTTTGGAAACGACGAGTACGATTATTAGACGGTTTTTCATAACCTGAATTTGGAAAAGGATTGAATGGAATCAAATTAATCTTGCACTCTAACACCTTAAGCAACTCAGCCAATTCATAAGCTTGCTCCTCGTTGTCATTCACGCCCGACATCAAGGTGTATTCAATCGTAATATGACGCTTATCTGGCAAATTTGCCAAATAAAACTGACACGCTTCGAGCAGCTCAGCAATAGGATATTTTTTATTGATGGGCACAAGTTCATTGCGTAAAGCGTCATTTGGCGCATGCAATGAGATGGCTAGTGACACATCCGTATGCTTTACCAACTCATAAATCTTTGGCACCACGCCAGACGTACTCAAAGTGACACGACGCTTTGACAATCCATATGCGTTGTCATGCATCATCAATATCATGGAATCGACCACAGGTTCGAAGTTCATCAGTGGTTCACCCATCCCCATCATAACAACGTTAGTTACTCGACGAGGGCCATTTGGATCCATAGGGCCAAAGGACTTAATCGCAATCCAAACCTGACCAATGATTTCGGCAGGCGTTAAATTTCGGTTAAAACCTTGCTTTCCCGTTGAGCAAAAGCTGCAATCCAATGAACAACCTACCTGCGACGACACACATAGAGTGGCACGATCACCGTCGGGAATTAATACGGTTTCGACACAATCGTTTTTGCCACCTTCGGTGCGAATAATCCATTTACGTGTACCATCCTGCGAAATCGTTTGCGATACCACTTCAGGTCCACGAATTTCACATGTTTTTTCCAATTTAGCACGCAGCACTTTACTGACATCGGTCATTTCATCGAAGCTTTCAGCGCCTTTCTGATGAATCCATTTGATCACCTGAGTGGCACGAAATTTCTTTTCACCAATCGATTCAAAGTAATCGATGAGTTTATTAGGAGATAAACCCAAAAGGTTTATTTTTTTGCTGTCAGTCATAATTCCAAGTCGCTTGCTATATAGCATTAAATGTAAACGAAAAAAGCCTCTGAAAAGAAAACGCTTTTCAGAAGCCTCTGTAAAAAAGCGGGCAAAAGCCCGCTTTTACAAATCGATTCGGACAAAAATGCCCTAGGCGTCAATTACTTACCGAAAAAGTAAGCAATCTCACGCGTTGCTGATTCAACAGAATCAGAACCGTGAACCGCATTCGCATCGATGGACGTTGCGTAATCTGCACGCAATGTACCAGCAGCGGCTTCTTTAGGGTTAGTCGCGCCCATTAGTTCGCGGTGACGAAGAACAGCGCCTTCACCCTCAAGAACAGAAACAACCACAGGACCAGAAGTCATGAAAGCAACCAAGTCTTTGTAGAAAGGACGCTCTTTATGCTCTGCATAAAAA
>CAZBUC010000036.1:0-13180 GCA_964494965.1 uncultured Maribrevibacterium sp. | reverse complement strand
AAGCTCGAAAGTTAAAAACGAATTGTTTCATGAGAAAGACTTATTCGCATCTTCCTTGCCATAGCAGAAGCCTCTGAGATCGCACACGGTATTTCTATCAAGACAGATGAAAATACAAACAAAGGCATGGAAGTCATTGATTCTACTATGCAAACGGTCAGAGAGTTATCCGACCAAATGAGTAAAGCCAGCGACGGTATTTTCGAACTCAACACCCAATCGGTTAAAGTGTCTGAACTGGTCGCCAGCATACGAGGCATTGCTGATCAGACCAATCTTTTAGCATTGAACGCGGCCATTGAAGCGGCACGAGCCGGAGAGCAGGGGCGCGGCTTTGCTGTGGTGGCGGATGAGGTAAGACAACTTGCTTCTAGAACAAGCTCAGCCACAGAAGAAATCATCAGAGTGGTGAGTGATAACAAAAAACTTACCGAGAATGCGGTGTCTTTAATTGAAGAAAGTATGGTTAAGGCTCATAAAGCCCTAGAACTTTCCACCCAGGCCAGTCACGTTATGAAGGACATACAGGTAGGCGCAAGACAGGTTGTGGATGCCGTAAGTCAATTTAATAAAAATTTGTAAATTTCATTACGAGACGGCAAGAGAAGAATAAATTGAAGTGTCAGATAATTTGGCACTTCAATTTAAATTCGTTTCTAGACACTATAAGGATACGTTGCGCTTTTGTCGCATCAAAAAGACGAAGGCGATGCCACCAACGAGCCCTGTGATAATCCCAATGGGCATGTCTTCGGGGGGAATAAGCACTCGCGAAGCAATGTCTGCTGTTACCAGAAAAAGAGCGCCTAATAAAGCAGATAAAGGCAACACTTTACGGTAATCGCCACCCACCAACAAACGCACAATGTGTGGCACCATCAAGCCGACAAAGCCGATGACACCAGAAAACGCCACCGCTGCGCCAGTTAACAGCGCGCATACGACAATGACAATCAGGCGGAATCGTTCGACTGGAACGCCCAAGGTGCCAGCGCTTTCATCCCCCAATGTCATAGCGTTTAGGTAACGAGCCTTATAAATCAGATAGCTAGAGCCCAGAACTAAGGTCACCAGTGGAAACCAAAGTTGTCCCCACTGCGCCAGCCCTAAGCCGCCAAGCATCCAGAAAATCACCGTATGAGACGAGCGGTGATCGCCCATAAAAATGAACAGATTCCCCAAAGCCGTTAGTACAAAGGCCACGGCGACACCGGCAAGAATCAAACGCCCTGCGCTGTGTGCCGAGGAAAAGTTCGCCACCGCCAAGACGAGAAACATGGCGAATAAAGCGCCAAGGAAAGCAAAGACAGGCACGGTCACAACGCCTAACACCATGCCTGTATGCAGCAAGGCGATAATCGCCCCGAGCGCAGCGCCAGACGACACACCTAATAAATGCGGATCTGCCAACGGGTTGCGAGTAACCGATTGCAACGCGGCACCCACTATCGCCAAAGCCGCGCCGACCATGGCGGCCAGTAGTGTTCTTGGTAACCGTACTGACCAGATGATGTTTTCGCGTCCCATTGACCAGTCAGGAAGTGTATTGGTGATCGACAGTTTATGACCGATAACGCTCCATACGGTTGACTGGCTAATAGACACAGAGCCCACACCAATCGCTACGCCCATTAGTAACAGCAGCAAGAGGCTCAGCACAATGAACAGAGCGGGCAAGGGAATATGCCCCATGATGGTGAGCTTTTTGTGGTTAGATTTCATAACGCCGTTCTAAATGCCTCGGCCAAACGTTTTATCGCCTTAATATTTCGTGGTCCCGGCGTGGCTTCTATATATTCTAACACCACGAAATGGTTGTTTTTCACCGCGGGAATATTCTTGAACGCTGGGTTATTGCGCAAAAAGTGGATCTTCTGCTCTGCGGTAACGTCACCGTAATTGACAATAACGATGACTTCTGGAGAGCGGTCAATGACGGCCTCCCAGCCAATTTGTGTCCAGCTCTTGTTTACATCATCGACGATGTTTTTGCCGCCTGCGGCTTCAATCAACGCGGTTGGCATGCCGTAACGACCAGAAGTAAAAGGTTGCTCTTCCCCCGAGTCATAAACGAAGACATTGGGGGTTGTTCTTAACGGAGGTAGATTGGCTTGGAAAGTCGCGAGGTCTTGTTGATAACTCTCGACTAAATTTCGTGCTTGTTCTGCTTTGCCAAAAATACGACCCAGATTTAATAAGTCGTTGTACATATCGTCCATGGAAACGATCGGTTTATTCATAATGTGAATACAACTTTCGGTTAGCTCGTAAACTTGAATGCCAAGTGGTGCCAATGTATCGGGTGTCACGCCACCACCGACGCGCATGCCGTAGTTCCAGCCAGCAAAATAAAAGTCCGCATCCGCACCAAGTAGTACTTCTTTACTGGGGTATTTAGGCGAAAGCTCAGGCAGCTCGCCAATCCCATTGCGCAGCGCTGGGTCAAGCGTTTTCCAACCAGACACACCGGTAAAGCCAACCATATGATCTTGTAATCCAAGCGCCAGCATCATTTCGGTTAAGTTAACATCGTTTGATATTGCTGCCGTGGGCGCTTGAGTAAAGGTAACTTGGCGGTCACAGCTTTGTACCGTAATAGGATAATCAGAGGCACTGGCTAAGCCTGTGTGCAACAGCCCGAGTAAAGCACCGCTAATGAGCAATGATGTTTGTCTGATGCGTGTATTGACGTTCGTTGTCATGATTTTATTCCGTAAAATAGATTAATCATTAATATAAAAAGAGAATCTGGGGCGTTGGGTGACGGGATGTTCATCAATGATGGTTTCCACATCAAACACTTGTTTTATGCGCTGCTTGGTAAACACTTCGTTGGGTGGTGCACAGGCTTTCATTTCGCCCTCTTGCATGATTAACACTCGATCAGCATAGGCAGAAGCCAGTGCCAAGTCATGCAAAGAGACAATAATGGTGCAAGGCAGCTTGGACAATAACGCCAGTACATCCAGCTGGTGGCGAATGTCTAAATGGTTGGTTGGTTCGTCTAGGATAAGGACGTCAGGACGTTGTGCTAATGCTCTGGCAATCATCACACGTTGACGTTCGCCACCGGACAAAGAGTCAAAAGATCGATCTGCTAAGTGCGCCACATCAAGCAAGGCTAGTGCGCTTTCAACTATCTGGGAATCTTCATCGGAGCGGCCCCAAACAAAGGATTTTGGCGTTAGGCCGATTTCTACCATTTCAAAAACACTGAGACCGAATTCGCCGCCCGTATCTTGTAAAACCGTCGCGATGCGTTGCGCACACTGGCGTGGCGACAACGACCATAGATCTTTACCATCCAGCAAGACAGTGCCGTTGGTTGGTTTATTAGTGCGATAAAGACAGCGTAATAGACTGGTTTTTCCTGAACCATTTGGTCCGACAATCGCAAGAAACTCACCTGGCTGGATATTCACCGTGATCGGCTTGAGCAAATCCTTGTCCCGATACAGAGACCAAGCGACCTCGTTCAACTGCATACCAGCAGGCTGACAGTGGGAAAAGTGAGGCGCTGAGACAATCTCTTTCGGCTTGTTCAGGCTGGCAAAGGGCGTTTCTTTGATCAAGGGAAATCCGGTCTTATAGGTTTGTTTTGTTATAATGTAACATTTTTTTTAAGAGAGTACAATTTAAAAAATGCCGTCAAGAGAAAGACAGTCAGCGACAGCAGGGTGAATCGTATTATAGTCACACGCTCAAGTTCATATCATGATCTGACTTTTTAGCAATCTTAAAATTAACGTCAAACCCAGATAAAGACGGAACTATACGTAACACGATGAAAACGGACAAGGAAATACAGCGGTAAAAAATTCATCATAGCATGCAGCGAATCAATGCTGACCTCCTTATTAACTCCTTCTTTTCTAAGGATAGGAGGGTTTCGAACAAGGTTTATTTACTGTAATAATAGAAAGGTGCCAGCGTAGGTGATCATCGCGGCATCGTGTGCAATACTGGTTAAGCTGAAAGTACAGGATGCACTGCGGCGTTTGTTATTGGGTTTTGCCGTGGTCTCACAAGCTTCATCACACTTTTAAAAATGAGGTAATAACATGTCAGACATCGATATTGGTATAAGCAAAAAAAATAGATCTGAAATCTCTGATGGACTAAAACATCTTCTTGCAGACACTTACACTCTGTATTTGCAAACACACAATTTCCATTGGAATGTCACGGGTCCACAATTCCGTGAATTGCATTTAATGTTTGAAGAGCATTATCAAGAGCTAGCGCTTGCTGTTGATGATATTGCAGAGCGTATTCGTACTTTGGACGTTGCTGCGCCAGGAACGTACAAAGCCTTTGCTGAATTGAGCTCCATTAAAGAAGTCGATGGAGTGCCAACTTCGGCTGAGATGGTGAAATATCTCACCAAAGGTCATGAAAAGGTCGTGAAAACAGCCCGTAAAGTATTGAAAGTAGCACAAGAAGCCGATGACGAATCTTCTGCGTCCTTGGTCTCTGATCGTATGCGAGTGCATGAAAAAACCGCGTGGATGCTACGAGCGACTCAAGCTTAGTAACCTTGGTCCATGACATTTGATGGGCTGACACCGTCAGTCCATATCCAAACCAGTGATCGTCGCGATCGCTGGTTTTTTTTATGCCTTGTGTCGGCGTTTTGGTAATACCCAATTAAATTTTACCGCACTGACGGCGAGCAATATTAGTATGACACCGAGTAATTGCAGACTATTTATTTGCGTTGAAAAAGCTAAATAATCCACAAATAGGGCCGTAACGGGATAAATAAACGACAGCAAAGCAATTAAGCTGGTGGGCAGTTTCTGAAAGCTGTCGTACATGATGATGTACATAAACCCGGTTAGCACTGCACCGAGAATCAATAGATCGATCCACTGACTGGTTTGTGTGGGTAAATTGTCAAAATCAGCAAAGGGTAAGAGCATAAATATGCCAACAATAACTTGTACCAAGGCCACAAAAGTGGAGGGCACTTGGCTGACTTTTTTAGTGACCAGCGTGGTCACGGTATAAAGTAGTGCGGCCCCCAAGGCGAGTAATAAACCAAATAAAGCAGATGTATCTGTGTTGTTTGTGTCACCAGAAAAGAGTGCGCTCATCTCGTTCAGATCCAGTTCTACGATCAAAAACAAACCGACGAACGCCAAGGCTAGCCAGAATAACAGGTTACCTGACAGCTTCTCTTTGGTGATTAACGCGCCTGTTAGTACTAAAAATAACGGCTGCATATGGTAAGCCACGGTGGCGATAGAAAAGGGAATGTAATTGAAAGAAGCAAACAGAAATATCCAGTTTCCTACTAAAGTAATACCGCCCAATACAATCATCAGCAAGACGCTACGCTGGAAGTATTCTCTACGAATGAACCCAGCATAATAAGCATAGCCACCTAGAACAACCGCACCGATAACGCAGCGGAAAAACACCACATTCCAAAAGGCTTGGCCTGAACTGATCACAAAATAGCCGATAGTGCCAGACAGTATCATGGCGAGAACCAACTCAATTGTTCCTAGGGTGGTACTTGAGCGTTGCATGGATGTTCCTTGTGTATGCTTTTTTAAAAGCAGTTGCTAATGAGCCACTTTTGAGTGAACTCGATAGTAACAGAGGCATTAAAACAAGACTGCTATTTTGCTGTTTTAGAAGGTGTTAATGTGTAAAATGTTTAATCATTATTGCTATAACTATTTGTGCAACTATTTATGAGAACGTATGACGGCTGACAATCCTTTATTCCCCACCAATCCATTATTACTCGACAACCAATTGTGCTTTGCCTTGTACTCCACGTCTCTGGCGATGACACAGTTCTACAAAGAACCATTGTCTGCGATTGGTTTGACTTACCCTCAATATACGATCATGCTGATTTTATGGGAGCAGGATGGGGTGAGTTTGAAGTATATCAGCGATGCGCTTGGGCAAAAATCTGGCGCGCTAACCCCGGTGATAAAACGCATGGAAGCCGATGGATTAGTGCAGCGTTTACGTGGTGTGGACGACGATCGCAGCTTGAGTATTGCCTTGACTGAAAAAGGCAAAAAGCTGCGCGAACAAGGTATAGAAGTGAACCGTTGTGTTGCTGAGGCCTGTGGTATGGATATGGGTGACGTTGTGGCTTTATGTGAGCAGCTAGTAGCCCTTAGAAAAAAACTGGCAAAATAGAGTTGCACAATAATAGTTATTGCAATAACATAAATCCATCAGCTCAGGTCACTGAGCTTTTATTTTTTTACACTGTTATCGCAATAATTATTATCTGGATAACTTAAGTCGATAATATCATTCTAGGAGCAATATTATGCAAGCCGTTTATAGTGCAACAGCCACTTCTACTGGTGGCCGCGATGGTCGTTCTATTTCATCTGATAACAAATTGGATCTTGCTCTCAGCACGCCAAAAGAGTTGGGCGGCGCTGGCGGTGAAGGGACTAACCCAGAGCAACTTTTTGCAGCCGGTTATTCCGCTTGTTTCATTGGTGCATTGAAGTTGGTTGCATCACAACAGAAGGTAAAAGTGCCTAATGATGTTAACGTTACAGCGACGATCGGCATTGGCGCAAACACCAAAGGCGAGGGCTTTACTATCTGTGCCGATTTAGAAGTGAATATTCCAGGGGTAGAAAAAGACGTTGTTGAGCAATTGGTTGAAGCGGCACATAAGGTGTGTCCCTACTCAAACGCGACTCGTGGCAACATCGATGTGAACTTCACGATCAAATAATCGCTCTTTATTTGAAGTGTTAGTCTTAAGAATCCCTTTTGCATGAATTTGCAAAAGGGATTTTTTGTTGGGTGTTAACTGATGTCTTAAGCGACTACACTGGTGCTTGGTACGATAAATTTTCTGATTTAAACAGAGGTGAAATAGCATGACACATCGAAAGCTCGAACAGCATGAGATAGAGCAAGCACTTAACCAATTAAATACAGAATCGTCAGAGGACTGGGCGATAGAAGACGAAAAGCTGAGTAAAACCTTTAAGTTTAAAGACTTTCAGTACGCTTTTGGTTTTATGACCATGTGTGCTATCTACGCTGAAAAGCAAGATCACCACCCTGAATGGTTTAATGTGTACAGCAAAGTCAGCATCCAACTGACGACCCATGATGTATCGGGTATTTCACAGAAAGACTTCGATCTTGCTGAAAAGATGGAAGCCTTCGCGCTTGCCGTTGCATCTTAGTGTTTATTACCGTCCAATCAGTTCGTCAGAATAGCCGCTAACAATTGGTTTGATGTAGGGACTAAGCCGACTTTTAAGTCAAAAGGTTTAAACACTTTATTGACGATTTCAGCGGTGTAATTGCCCTTGTCATTTTCGATTTCGGATAAGGTTTTACGCGATACGCCAGTGAGTTCTGTGTAAGCTTCTTGCCGTAACCCTAAGACGTCAACACGGAGCTCACGCAGGGCTTCACCCTGAGTCATTTCATCTAACAGCAAACGTTTGATGATATGGTTAATGGCGATGAGCTGCTCATCTTTGGTCATCGGCATAAGGCGCTTTGAGGCGCGCTGTCGACTTCCTTTAGCGGTATCCATCTCTTGAGGAAGTGCGGCATTGTCTAAGCTTGCTTGAGACGTGTTTTGCAGAGCACTGAGCTTAGTAAGATGTTTCGGTTTGCCTGTTGACTTAGCCGCCCCATCTTTATCGATTTTTTTGGGCGCCTTTGTCTTTTTTTCGGCGCCGTCTTTAGGTGCCGTTTCCGTCACGTCAGGGAGCACTGCGATATCTTTTTGAGCCTCTAGTTTGGCTTTCTTCTTCTTTTTTGAGCCGGATTTCTTCGCTTTGGGTTTGTGTTCTTTAAGTGGGCGAACACTGTCTAACTGTCCTTTCATCTTCATGTCATTGGCTCCATGGTCTGTATTCTTGCAAAACGTTTTGTACACACTAAAAAATTAATATGACAGATAGGTAACAATAGAAGAGAAATGCTACTTTATCCATCAAATACCTCCCATGAGTGGTGTATTTTCATGCCATTGCTTTTTTAGCGCCTTGGTATTGTTTAGCTTTTCTTTAAAGGCAAGGGCGCGTCGCTTTTAATGGCTCGTATAGCAAAGTTACTGTGAATATCTTTTACATAAGGCAGGCTTTGAATCGTCTTTAATATGCCTTCGTAATCGACAAGATCTCGAGACACAATTTCGAGCCTGTAATCGGCATACCCAGATACCAAGTAAGCGCTAATCACATTAGGTAAACTCGCCACACTTTGTTCAAAAGCATCACTGGCGTCACCTGTGTGGTTGTTTAAGCGTACTTCAATAAATACCGTCATGGATAACCCCACCTTGGTACGTTCTAAACTGGCTTTGTAGCTTTTGATGACACCAAGCGTTTCGAGTTGCTTGACTCGACGTAGGCAAGGCGAAGCCGATAAATGTATCTGTTCTGCCAGCTCCACATTGCTTAAGCGGCCATTGTCTTGCAGTAAGGTGAGGATTTGAATGTCTGTATTGTCCATCTTTAAATTAGCATACCTTGTAATTTATTTTCTCTAAATAAGCATACTGTGCCAAAAAGTCGCTATTTCGAGGCGATAATGGCAAGGACATGCTCGTGATTCTCTTCCTATAATGAACGCATCAAAGACGATTTGAAACCGGTATTTTTAGCAGGATAGATCATGAATAACATTACCCAGAGTAAAGCGATACCCACATCAGACTATCGTCGTATCGCCACAGGGGGCGCTTTCCAGCTTGGATTGCTCGCCGCTTTTGTGACGGCCTGTATTTGGGCAAGCTGGCTTGTCAGTGTCAAGATGGGGACACAGTCTATGCTGACGACGTTTGACTTAGCCTTGATGCGTTATGGTGTTCCTGCGCTAGTCCTGATGCCGTTTTTATATCGCGCTCGCCATCGAATGCTTGCTGTCCCGAAATGGACCTTGTTCGGCATTGTATTGGGTGCTGGGGTGCCTTTTTTCTTTTTGAGCTCGGCGGGTATGAAGTATGCGCCAGTGTCCCATGCTGGGTTATTAATTCCTGGTATGTTTCCTCTGTTTGTGACGACTATTGCTGTGGTGGTGTTTAAAGAGCCATTGAGTCGTCCTCGTTTAATGGGGTTGTTAGCAATTTTAACCGGTGTTAGCGCATTATTTTTGTTGTCTTTCTGGTCACTTGACGGTGATGTCTGGAAGGGCGATTTGTATTTTATCGGGGCCAGTTTTTGTTGGGCGGTGTTTACCATCAGTTTGCGAGTCGCCGGCCTTCCGCCTTTGGCGGCCACAGGATTATTGGGACTGGTCTCCACTACCTTGTTGCTTGTTCTATTGGCAACGGGCCTGGTGACCTCTGGAATGGGCGCCGTTAGCATGGGGGAATTGGCGGGGCAGTTTTTTGTGCAAGCCGTATTAGTCGGGCTGTGTACGGGGTTTAGTTATGGCTACGCCATCAACTCACTTGGGGCAGAACGGACGGCCGCTATGGGAGCTTTAACGCCTGTAATGGCATCACTTTTGGCCATCCCTTTACTGCAAGAATCCATTGGAATTGCGGCCGCTGTGGGCCTTTGCTTTGTGTGCGTCGGTGTGGTGTTTGCCAGCGGCATTGTGAAGTCGTCACGTTAATCGACACTCTCTTTTCATCAACGTTTAATGGAAAACTTTATGTTTAATGCCCTTAGCCCTGCTGCTATTGACCCTATCTTATCTCAAACACTTGCCTGTCTGCAGGATCCGCGACCTAATAAATTGGATTTGGGCGTAGGTGTCTACCGCAATGAATATGGCATGACCCCAGTGTTGCAGGCGGTGAAGACGGCTGAGATGCGCTTAGTTCAAACTCAAGAAAGTAAAAGCTATGTTGGCATGGCGGGTTGCGAGCGTTTCAACCAAGCCATGATATCGCTTTTACTAGGGGAAGAGCGGCAAGCGCAAAATCAACGAGACGCACGGGTCGTTGGTGTGCAAACACCGGGTGCGAGTGGGGCGTTGCGATTACTGGCGGATGTTATTGCGATCTCTAATCCTAATGCTACCGTATGGATGAGTGATTTAAGTTACGCAAATCATGCGCCTATTATGAGAACCGCTGGCCTTAATGTGGCGTATTATCCCTATTTTGATCCACAAACAAAAAGCGTCAATGAGCCCGTTATGCTGTCTGCTTTATCAGCATTAGGCACAAATGACGTCGTACTGTTACATGGCTGTTGTCACAACCCAACCGGTGCCGATCTTAGCTATGGTGCTTGGCAAGCTTTAACGGATATGGCCAATCAACAAGGCTTCTTGCCCTTTATAGACATGGCATATCAGGGTTTTGGCGATGGCATGGAAGAAGATGCGACGGGCTTTCGTTATCTTGCTGAGCGTGTGCCCGCATTTTTGGTTGCCAGCTCCTGTTCTAAAAACTTTGGCTTGTATCGAGAGCGTACAGGCATTGCCATCGTAGCGTCAGACAGTGCCTCAAAAAGTCTGTGCATTAAAGGCCGCATTATGGAATGCGCACGCAGTACCTATACCATGCCACCCGATCATGGTGCGGCGGTTGTGCGTACCATTCTTGAAGACCCAGCGCTCATGGCTGTATGGTTATCGGAAGTCACAGAAATGAGACAACGAATCCATCGCGTGCGGGCGGCCCTAGTGGCGTCTTTACAACATCAAACAGGTCACCATCATTTTGACTTCATCGGTCAGCACAAAGGGATGTTTTCTGTGATTGGTGCGAACAAGGAGCAAGTGATGCGACTGAGAGAAGAGTTTGGTGTTTACCTTGTGGATGGCGGGCGAATCAATCTTGCAGGATTAAAAGAAAGTGACGCTCCTTTCCTAGCCAAAAGTTTGTCCGTAATGATGACGTAGACATAAATTAACGCTTAAGCGACCGACAAGTTTGCTTTTCCTCAATGAAAAATCTTGTATATTAGCGACCTTATTTGCCGTCACCTTGTTTCGAGGTGACTCTTTTTAAAGGGCTCCTTGATGAATTTTTCAGAATATTCCGCCGTTCTCAGCGCATTTAAAAACGGTGCTTTTGTGTCTATTCAGGAGAGTTATGACGCGATTTGTCATGCACAAGATCAGTTGATCGCAGAGCTAATGAGCAAAGGAGCTGTAATTAAAGGCTGGAAAGTTGTTGAGGATTCCGGTGTTTTTATCCTATCGCCTATTTTTGACTTTCAAATTTTTCAGAATCAGGGCGCTCAGTTAGCTCAGGGTGAAGTATCTGGCATCGAAGTGGAAATCTGCTATCAGTGCAGTGTTCCGCTTTTAGCAAGTGATATTGACTACGCGGTTAGTGGTAGTCAGCCACTTATCGGCATTGAAGTCATACGTCCTAAAATTAACCCCCACAGTTACCCATCCTGCGATTTTTATTTTAACTACGGCATTCTTGTTTCCGATCTTCCTGTATCAGGTGACTTTATGTTGAAAAGTGGTCATCAACGTCATACTTATCAGTACTCGACCAGCACCACAGGCTCTTTAGAACAGAAAAAGGCGGTGCTGTTGAAGGGCGTACAAGAATGTGCTCGTCGAGGCTACATTGACGACTTCTTCTTCATGACGGGGAGCTTGAACGGATTGATTGGAACCGATATCTGCGAAGGTAAAAATGAAGTTGTTGCATCAAATGGCACGTTAATTAGTGTGGACATTGTGTAGCGTCTAACTCTCTTTTTAAAGCCGTTTGCTGAAAGGTAAGCGGCTTTTTTGTTTTTAGTATCATAGTGATTATTTTTTAGGGTTATTGGAGTTATAAAGAGAAGCAATTGGTTTTAAGGGGTTATTAGGGTTATTGTTATTAATCCTAAGGAAAGGGATGCGAAAGGGGTTATATGAAAAGCCGAGAGGTAATCCAGATGCTAGTCGAAGACGGATGGTACGAAGTTAGAGTAAAAGGCAGCCACGTGCAGTTTAAGCATCCTAATAAAAAAGGCACAGTGACGGTCCCCCATCCAAAGAAAGATGTACCGATTGGTACTTTTAACAGCATAAAGAAACAAGCCCAGCTTTATTAATAGCTTTTAGCAGAGGTGTGAACCATGAAATACCCAATTGTATTGCATACCGATAATGGCGTTAGTTATGGCGTAACTGTGCCAGATGTGCCTGGCTGTTTTTCTGCTGGCGATACATTTGATGAAGCACTAGAGATGGCCGAAGAAGCCATATTTTCTCACCTTGAACTTTTGTTAGAAGACGGTGAAGACATTCCAATCGCCAGCCCAATCTCAGTCCATAAAGATAACCCAGACTACGCCGATGGCGTGTGGGCTGTGGCGAATATAGATATCACCCCATTGCTTGGAAAAAGTGAAAAAATCAACGTCACCTTACCGCATTTGCTGATCACTAAAATCGACAAAATGGTCGCAGCGAATCCAAAATACAAATCGCGTTCTGGCTTCTTAGCCGAGGCGTCTAAGAAAGTGCTACAGTTAAATTAGTGACAAAATAAAATAAACACAGGATGTGTTGAGTATTGTTGAAATACTACCCAAGGAGGGTATACTTTGATTTATAAAACGAAAGAGTTTTGTTCTTTAACTAAAAAAGATCATTTGTCTGATAAGGATCTCATTGAAGCATGTGATGAAATCCAGAGAGGATTAGTTGATGCTGACCTAGGCGGCGCTCTCTATAAAAAGAGAGTGGCAACAGATAGCAAAGGTAAGAGTGGCGGCTATCGAACAATTATTGGAGCTGTCATCGGTGAAAAGTACTTTTTCTTGTATGCCTTTGCTAAAAACAAACGCGCTAACATTACCAAAAAAGAGCAAATCGCGCTAAGGGAACTAGCCCAAGTCTTTATTAGTTTTAGCCAAAGTGAGCTAGAAAGTTTGATGGCTTCGAAAGAATTAATCAAAGTAGAAGATTGCCAAGAAGGAGATCACCATGAGTGATATTTTAAAGTCTGTTCATAATACAGCCAAAGGCCTTAAAAAGGCGGGTGCGATTGATAAAACCACCATGCGTCAGTTTGATACTTTATGCTTAACTTCTATTCATGATTTCACACCTGAGCAAGTTAAAAAACTTAGACTTGCTAACAACCTTTCTCAGCCTGTTTTCGCACAGTACCTAAACGTCAGCGACAAGCTGGTTAAAAAATGGGAACAGGGTGAAAGCAAACCCAGAGGCGCTGCGCTTAAAATGCTTTCTCTTGTGGAGAGAAAAGGCATAGAAGTAATTGCTTAAACTACAAGGCGTTCTAAATTAT
>CAZBUC010000035.1:9211-13188 GCA_964494965.1 uncultured Maribrevibacterium sp. | reverse complement strand
TCGATCACCATGAGGCTGGCGTTCGGCACATCGACCCCCACTTCAATGACGGTCGTAGCGACGAGCAGCTGGATATCGCCGGCTTTGAATTGCGCCATGATATCGGCTTTTTCTTGTGCTTTTAGTCGCCCATGTACCAAGCCAATACGCAGCTCGCTAAGCTGTTCTTGCAACAGAAGCGCGGTGTCTTCCGCGGCTTGGCATTGCAAGGCTTCGGATTCTTCTATTAGGGTGCAAACCCAATAGGCTTGCTTGCCTTCCTCACAGGCGCTTTTCACCCGATCAATCACTTCTTGTCGGCGTTGATCCGATACCACAATGGTGTTGACAGGCGTGCGTCCGGGTGGGAGCTCATCAATAATGGAACAATCCAGATCCGCATAAGCCGACATGGCTAAGGTTCGTGGAATGGGTGTGGCAGTCATGATGAGTTGATGAGGCTGAAAGCCGTGCTTCATACCTTTTTCCCGTAACGCCATACGCTGATGCACCCCAAAACGATGTTGCTCGTCGATGATGGCAAGGGCCAAGCGATGGAATTCCACCGTGTCTTGAAAGAGCGCATGGGTACCGACAACGATTTGTGCCGCGCCAGACGCAATATCGGCCAGCTCCTTCTCCCGAACTTTCCCCTTAAGCTTGCCTGTCATCCAAGCCACTTTCAGTCCTAAAGGGGTGAACCACTGGGTAAAGTTGAGGTAGTGCTGCTCGGTGAGGATTTCGGTCGGCGCCATGATGGCCACCTGATAGCCCGCTTGTACGACGGACGCAGCGGCTAATGCTGCAACTAAGGTTTTCCCTGAGCCAACGTCACCTTGTACCAGTCGCAGCATAGGGTGACCTGTGCCAAGATCGTTGAGGATTTCTTGAAAAACCCGATTTTGTGCATTGGTCGGCGAAAAGGGCAATTGTTGTAACAGCTGTTGGCTGAGTTCACCAGCGGCGTGCACCTTGATGGCGACATCTTGTTTGGCTTTGACTCGTTTACCGATCAACGACAGCTGATGGGCCATGAGCTCTTCAAACGATAAGCGATATTGCGCAGGGTGGCTGCCCGACCTTAGTTGATCTAGATTGGCTTCTCTTGACGGATGGTGTAGGAACTGAATCGCGTCACAGAGCGGTGGTAAGCTGAATTGAGCGCGTATTTCGTCTGGCAGCCACTCTTGCAGGTTATAGGGCGTTAGCCGTTCTAAGGCTTGCTCACAAAGCAGGCGTATCTTGGTTTGCGTTAACCCTTCGGTAAGCGGGTAGATTGGCGTGAGCTGTGCGGATTCCTCTTGTGTTTCCTCTTCGCCTATCACCTTGTATTCAGGATGATAGATTTCAAATCCGCTGCTGCCACGACGAATCTCCCCAAAGCAACGCACTCGTACCCCCGCTTCTAGTTGCTTTTTCTGCGCGGCGGAAAAGTGAAAAAAACGCAAACACAAGGTGCCCGTGTGGTCTTTGATTCGGCACAACAAGCTGCGACGCTTGCCCATTTTGACTTCACATCCAGTGACGTGTCCTTCTATCACGGCTTCGTCGCCAAAACGTAGCTGTCCAATAGGCACAACACGGGTTCTGTCCTGATAGCGAATCGGCAAATGAAACAGCAAATCTTGTACCGTATTCAAATGCAGCTTGGCCAGTTTTTCCGCCATTGCATCGCCAACGCCTTTTAGCTCGCGAACATCCTGCGTGTCTAGTCCGTCGATCATGCCGCCTCTCTACAAATCCAATTGCGTGCACGCGTCACGAATAGACTGGCTAACCGCTTCTATGGCTTTAGGGCGAGGAAAACTAGCGCGCCAAGCTAATGCCACCGTGCGTTTTGGTGCCGGTGCCGTGAAAGGCCGCACTTCGAGCATTTCGTGATTAATGTTCATCGCCGCTGACTTGGGCAACACAGTGACCCCTAAACCAGACGCCACCATATAGCGGATGGTTTCCAATGAACTGCCATTCACAATGGTGCGGCCATCCCCAAATTCGCTTTCCGTCACCAAGGGGCAGGCTTCAAGCACTTGCTCACTAAAACAGTGGCCCTTGCCAAGCAACAAGAGGTTATCGGTCGATAGTTGATCCGTTTCTATGCTGGATAGCTTGGTCCAAGGGTGATTTTTGGGCATCAGCACCATGAAGTCTTCTTCGTAAATCGGCTGAGTAACTACATCAGGCTCACGAAAAGGCAAGGCCACAATAATGGCGTCTAACTCGCCATTACGCAGTTTAGGGCGTAAATTTTCAGTGAGGTCTTCTTCAATGATTAACGGCATACCTGAGGTGATTTTGTGTAGGGACGGAATCATAAAAGGAAACAGGTAAGGTGCAATGGTAAAAATCGCGCCTATCTTGAGTGGGCTTTTTAATTGGTTCTTTCCGGAAGACGCCAGCTCCTTGATGGTGTTCGCTTGATCCAGCACCCGCTTGGCTTGGGTGATGATTTGCTCGCCAAGGGGCGTGACATAAACGGAACTTTTACTGCGTTCAAAAATGGCCGTACCGAGTTCTTCTTCCAGCTTTTTGACGGCGACACTGAGTGTGGGCTGCGATACATAACAGCGATCCGCGGCGCGGCCAAAATGTTTTTCTTCGGCCAGCATTACAATGTATTTCAATTCCGTTAATGTCATAGCACACCTTTTACCTTGGCTGATTCATTGTTAATAACTATGATAATACATAATTTAATAATACTTCGTCTTTTTTTCTCAATAGAGTGTCTTAATGGATTGTCTTAATAGATGTCTTAATAGATGTCTTAGAAGAATCTGCTCGAGCGTAAAAGGCGACAGACACATACGGTGATTTTGGAGAAAACAAATGGCAAAGGTACTGATCGCCGGTTGCGGTGACTTAGGGGCAGGTTTAGCGGCAGAGCTGGTTGCAACAGGCCATGACGTCACAGGTATTCGACGGACAAAAAGCGTCTTTCCTGAGGGCGTAACGGGTATTACTAAAGATCTGCTGACCATGCGCGATGAGGATTTGCCGGACGCGGATCTGGTATTTTTGATCATGACGCCCAACGGTCGCCATGCAGACGCGTATCGGGCGGCGTATTTTGATACGGCCCAGGTATTGATTCGTCGCTATCAAAATACGGATACACCGCCAAAGGTGTTTTTTGTCTCTAGCACCAGTGTCTACGGCCAAAACCAAGGCGAATGGGTGGATGACACCACGCCCGCCCAGCCTACTTCAGCAACCGCACAAGTACTGGTTGAAACCGAACAAGCACTGGCGGCGGCTTTACCCAGCGTGACCGTGCGATGCTCTGGTATTTATGGGCCAGGGCGTTTCAGGTTATTGGAAACCGTATTAAGCGGAAAAGAGTGGGAAGCCAACAGCTGGACTAACCGGATTCATAGGGACGATGTGGTCTCTGCGTTAGTGATCTTGGCTAATATGGCAATGGCACAAGAAACCTTGCCTGGGCAGGTGATTGTGACCGATCAAACGCCGGTTTCCATGTGGGAAGTGAAACTTTGGCTAGCGACCTGCTTAGGGGCCAGCGTGGCGGTAAAAGACGCAAGTCAATTTGTTCCGGCGACAGGGAAGCGCATCCAAGGGCAATTTCTGTTATCGCAAGGCTGGGTGCCACGTTATCCCAGTTATGTGGCGGGGTATCAAGTAATGTTGCGTGAGTTTCATACCTTACGAGGTGACAAGGCATAAATAGCGAGACACACCACCATAAAAAAAGAGGCCGAAGCCTCTTTTTTTATCGATTGATTTTCATCGACGGAGCATAAGTGTGAAGAAGATTAGTCTTCCAACACCATGATGCCTTCGATTTCTACCTGAACACCTTTAGGCAAAGCGCGCACGCCCATCGCGGCACGAGCAGGGTAAGGCTCTTTAACAAACTGTGTCATGACTTCATTAACAGTAGCGAAGTTGCTCAGATCTGTCATGAAGATGTTAAATTTCACAACATGCTGTAGAGAACCCCCCGCGGCTTCACAAACGGCTTGTAGGTTTTTAAACAC
>CAZBUC010000035.1:2521-9201 GCA_964494965.1 uncultured Maribrevibacterium sp. | reverse complement strand
GTTCAACGATGTCTTCGCTGATCACTTCCATAGTTTCTGGAACCAAAGGAATCTGGCCAGATAAATAAACCGTGTTGCCAGCGCGAACGGCCTGAGAATAAGGGCCAATAGCGGCAGGGGCGTTTTCTGTGTGAATTACATGTTTTGACATGGTCAATATCCTATCAGTGGAAAATACGGGCGATTTAACGCCCAACTATGGTTTCTCGTATGACCTTCTCTACGCAGCGCACTGCTTTAATCCGTCGCATAACATCAGCCAACCCTACGCGGCTTGCTACCGTAATGCTCAACCGCAAACGGCTCACACGGCCACGTTCGATGATGTCGAGATTAGAGACTTGGAAATCGGTATCGCTGATCGAACTGGCAATTTTTGCAACGGCGCCACGCTCATTGATATAACTGACAATGAGGCTGATGTTCAGCTCTTCTTCGATTTCTTTGCCCCACGCCATGCGAATAAAGCGCTCTGGGCTGGATAAATGATCTTGGATGTTTGGGCAGTTTGAATGATGAATCACTATGCCTTTGTCGACCTGCACATAGCCTACAATTGGGTCACCCGGTATAGGCGCACAGCACTTGGCATAAGAAATTAACATGCCTTCGGAGCCATTGACCTTGAAAGACTTTGGGGTGACCAAGGTGTCTTCATCGATATTGGGAAACAGCTCTCTCGCCACTAAATAGCCCACATGACGACCTTTACCGATGGACTCTAACAAATCGTCCATGGTGGCGAGCTGGTGGTTTGCTAACACTTGTGTGATTTGTTCCGTGGTCAGCTCATCGATGTTGGTTTTAAACGCATTCAGTGAACGCGTCAGCAGTCGATGCCCAATGACAATGGCGTTTTCACGTTGCTTGTCTTTTAAATAATGGCGAATATTGGTGCGGGCTTTACCCGTAATGGCAAAACTTAACCAAGCCACATTGGGTTGGGCATTTTTGGCGGTAATAATTTCAACCGTTTGACCACTTTCTAGCTGGGTACTTAATGGCGCTAAGCGTCGATTGATGCGGCAAGAGATGCAGGTATTGCCGATTTCTGTATGAACGCCATAGGCAAAATCCACCGGCGTCGCCCCAGACGGTAATTCAATGATTTGGCCATTGGGTGTAAACACATACACCTCGTCAGGGAACAGATCACTTTTGACGTTATCAACAAACTCCACAGGGTTGCGGGCTTTTTGTTGGATTTCTAACAGACTTTTCACCCATTTTGTCGCACGGTCATGATTGCTCGGCATGTTTGAGTTGCCGCTGACTTTGTAAGCCCAATGTGCTGCAATCCCGTTGTTGGCGACTAAATCCATTTCTTCGGTACGGATTTGAATTTCCATGGGAATACCGTTGGCGCCCAATACCGTGGTATGAAGCGACTGATAACCATTGGATTTCGGAACGGCAATGTAGTCTTTAAAGCGTCCTTCAATCGGTTTGAAGAGGGCATGAATAACCCCCAAAATACGATAACAGCTATCGTGGCGGTCGGTTACAATACGCACGCCCATTACGTCCATGATTTCACCTAAAGAACGACGTTTTTTGTCCATCTTCTGGTAAATACTGTAAATGTGCTTTTCTCGGACACTGATGCTGGCTTCTATGTAATCGGCGGCGAGTTCAGAACGTATGGTGTCTTCAAGCTTTTGAGTGTCTTTAATGCGTTGCTGGCCATACTTTTTATGAATGGCTTTTTGTAACATGCGGGCGCGCATCGGGTAATACGCTTGAAAAGCCAGAGATTCTAAATCTACTCTGACATTGTACATACCAAGTCGGTTCGCAATAGGCGCATAAATGTCCAACGTTTCCCGCGCAATACGGCGTTTTTTATGGGCTGGCATCGCATCGAGCGTGCGCATATTGTGCAGACGATCGGCTAATTTAACCAAGATAACACGAATGTCATCGGCCATGGCCATGGCCATTTTTTGGAAGTTGTGGGCTTGTTTTTCGACTTGGCTATTGAATTCTAGGTGAGTCAGTTTGCTGACGCCATCCACAAGGCCTGCAACGCCTTCACCAAATTGTTCGGTCAATGCGTCACGACTAATGCCTGTGTCTTCGATCACGTCGTGCAACAACGCAGCGGTCAACCCATCGCAATCCATCCGAAGTTCAGAAAGAATTTCAGCGACAGCGAGAGGATGGGTGACGTAAGGTTCGCCACTTTTACGTTTTTGCCCGTCGTGGGCTTGTTCAGCGTAATAGTAGGCGCGTTTAACTTTAGCGACTTGCTCGTAGGGCAAATATTGACTTAATGTCAGTGCTAAATCTTCAATGGTATACATCGCTCACCTCACATTGACAAATGAATGAAGCATGGCAACTGTGACATGAATGACACCATCAAGATTAAAACTCGTGCAATGGGCGTTTTTGCTGATCAACATTTTTTGCATTGATCAAATTGGCCGCTATTTCACGCAGTGCAATCACGGTCACTTTATCATCTTCAGCAGGCACTTTTGCCTCTTCGCCGCCAGTGGCAAGTTGACGAGCGCGTTTTGACGCGACCATCACTAATTCAAAGCGGTTATCTACATTTTCTAAACAATCTTCTACGGTAACTCGAGCCATTTTGACCTCTGTGTTCGGTTATCTATTTATCCAATGGTGATTCTACTTAACGGCTTCTCACAATGACAAGAGATCATTTATAAGAATGCCATTTTTTTGCTGTATAACGGCCGTTTTGGTGCGCATCGCCGTAAAAATGGCGGACATCTCAGACAAGGCGGTTTCAAAATCCTCATTAACGATGACAAAGTCGTATTCGTGGTAATGAGACATTTCACTGACGGCTTCAGACATGCGGCGTTGGATGACGTCGTCAGCGTCGGTTGCACGGCCTTTTAAACGCTCCTCTAGTGCCTGTAACGACGGCGGCAAAATGAAAATGCCAATGGCATTGGGGTAAAGTTGGCGAACCTGACGTGCTCCTTGCCAATCTATCTCCAAAATCACATCCAAGCCTTGTTCTAGCAGACTAAAAATGGACGCCTTAGAGGTACCATAATAGTTGTCAAACACTTGAGCGTGCTCAAAAAAAGCGTCTTCGGCAATCATATCCAAGAAGGACTCATGATCGACAAAATAGTATTCACGACCATGTTCTTCACCCGTACGGGGTGCACGTGTCGTATGAGAAACAGAAATCCTCACCTTGTCGTCGGCTTTTAAAAGCGCTTTATACAAGGAAGATTTACCCGCTCCCGAAGGCGCGGACAAAATAAATAAGTTGCCAGTGTGTTGATCCATAAAGGTCTTTACATCCGATAGTGAGCGTCGAAATAACAAGAAGCGCAGTGTACCACAAGGCAGACCCTGCGTTGACTAGGCGTTGTGTTTCGATGCGCTTTTGTGAGGTTGAGGTGTGGGGCTGGCTAGCCAACCTAACAGCATCCAAACACACCCAATGCCCAGCACCACATACAAGGGCCCCTGCCAAGACTGCTGGCGATCATACAAGGCCCCAATGAAATAGGGCCCTATCGCTGCCAAGGTGTACCCCATTAGTTGAGCCATACCAGACAGCGCCGCAGCGTGTTTTGGACTATGAGTTCGTAGACTAACAAAGGATAACCCTAATATAAATCCCATACTGATACCAAACCCAAAAACCACCGACCAAAGACCAGACCAGCTTGGTAACAGCAGAAAACCTAGCAGACTCAGACAGGTTAAACTGGTGGCGAACAGGCAGAGCCGTCGATGACTGCCAAGGCGATTCAGAAACGGCGCCAAAATCAAGGTGGGCAGCGCCCCTGCCAACTGCAAGTAGCCCTGGTAAAGCCCAGCGGTGGAATCCGTATAACCATAATTGACCAAGATGGATGGCACCCACGCCACCACACTGTAATTGAGCAGGGAATTAAAGGCCAAAAACCCCGCCACTTGCCATGCGGTTACAGAACGCCAAATGGTTTGAGCTGGCTCATTGCTGGCTGTTTTTGGTGCTGGATGTAAGGGGATTTTACCGCTAAACCAGATGACCAAAGGCACAATAATCATCAGCGTTTGACACGCCAGCGCGAACGACCAACCACTCATGGGCAAACGGAAATTCGGCTGCTCAGCGTACTGGCTCAAGGGCACCGCCAGACTCGACATCAAAAAGCCGCCGATGCTCATCATCAACACATAAATGGCCGTGAGTTGCACCACATAAGACGCAAACTCACGCTTGAGTAAGCTAGGCAGCAGCACATTACCGATGGCGATTCCCGCGCCAATAAACACCGCCCCCACATACAAGGTGCTAATAGAGCCAAAGGCACGAATCACCATGCCCACGGCAATTAGGCCCACGCCGGTCGCTAGAATGCGTTCGATGGAAAAGAACCGAGTGAGCCAAGACGCCACAGGGGCAAAAAATGCAAACGCCAGCAAGGGTAAACTGGTCAGCAAACCAGACTGTGAACTGCTAAGGTGCAAATCGGCACGGATTCTATCTAACAATGGCGGCAAACCCGTCACTGGGCCACGTAGGCTCAGCGCCACCAGAAAAATAAACAGCAGTAAAAAGGCCGCATCGTGCTGGGCTAATCGTTGTAATCGTTTCATGAGATGGACAGCAGAATATGCAGCGCCAAAAGCATCAACATCACCCCAGATAAGCGATCAATGATCACCGCATTGCGTCGTAATCGCTCTAATAAAAGGGGGCTGGAAAGCAGAAGAGTCATCAAGGTGTACCATAATCCATCGACAAGAAAAGGCGTCGCTACCATTAGGGTTTTTTCCGTTAGACCACTTACCTCAGCCACAAAAGGACTGAATAACGCGGCGAAAAATAGCGCAATTTTGGGGCTTAAAATCGAGATCAAAAAGCCTTCTTTCGCCGACTGAAACACACTGACGGCGTTACCCAATTGCATTTTCTCCGCGATACCGCCTTTTGAACGCAGCGCGTTGAAGCCGAGGTAGGCTAAATACGCGGCCCCCGCGTAGCTGATAGCTTTAAACAGCATTGGCAGCTGATGAAACACCACGGCAAGACCGAGTAATGAGATTAGAGCATACACGCCTATTCCCGCGGCGTGGGCCCATGCGGTGGCCAATCCATTTAGACGGCTGCCAGCCAAACTGTGCTTCATGACAATGGCGAGACTCGGGCCAGGTGACATGGCACCGAGAAGACAAATTGTGAAAAGCGAAAACCAAATAGATAACGTCATAATACACCTTGAATTCAGGCACTGCCTATTGAAGACGGCAGCTTAGCAAGCAGACGTTATTATATGAAATCATCATTTTGCATGATGATCATGATCTCAAATCATAACCTATTGAGTAGGTGGTTTTTGACATGGCTTGCAAAACCAGCGTCCTAATCCAGACATGGGAAGGATCGTTATCGTATTTTGCATGCCAAATCAGCCAATACTTATGCCGTGGAGTGGCAATAGGAAGTGGCTTATAGGTAAGAGGAAAGTGATGCTTTAAA
This sequence comes from uncultured Maribrevibacterium sp., assembly GCA_964494965.1. Classification (GTDB taxonomy): domain Bacteria; phylum Pseudomonadota; class Gammaproteobacteria; order Pseudomonadales; family Marinomonadaceae; genus Marinomonas. The sequence continues at coordinate 3,740 of CAZBUC010000035.1, read as the reverse complement.
TTACGAGCAATGTGCTCTGGAATAACCAGCAAACAATCACTCTGGCATAAGGATTGAGACGCCGCATGAAAAAAGGGCACATTAAGGGCAATGCGACGCTTTTGTCCTGTGTTGGCGAGTGCTTTATCGACGTAGCTGTCTTTGTCGCCACCCCCCATGACTTTGATATGGGCATAATCGAGCATATCGGCCACCGTGATGTGTGCCTTTAAAGCCAAGGGGTGAGAGTTTCTCATCACACAGACGGAACTGTCTTCGCCGATTTGCACAGACGACACCCCTTCGGGTTGAGTCAGTGACATACTGGAGGCCAATTGAATCGAAGAGGTGGCCAACTGGCGAACCAAATCAGGTTGCCAGAGATGATAGGTTAGCGTCACCTGAGGCGCTTGCTCGGCCAATAACTCAACCACATCCGGAAGAAGATACTGCGCCACGTAATCACTAGACGAGAACACAAACTCGCCATGCCAATGTTTCGGGTCAAATGTATCCGCCACCAAAAGGTCATCCAGCTCAACAAACCAGTGATCAAGCTTGGTTTGCAGCTGCAACGCCTTGGGCGTCGGGATCAGCGTATTGCCTTCGCGAATGAGCAAGGGATCAGCCAACAAGCTTCTGAGTTGGCTGAGTTGGCGGCTCACCGCGGATTGTGTCAGATTCAGTTTATCAGCCGCGTGGCTAACATGCCGCTCTTCCAGCAGCACCTTCAACGAACGCAACAAATTTAGGTTAATACGATGAATCATGTCGTTATGCTCACAGGCTGACAAAGTGTGTGGCGTATTTTTCGGCTTTACCCATCATAACGCAAGGCGCATCGTCCCGCTTAATGGGCAAACTTCAACACGACCACACCGAGAATAATCAACAATACTCCCATGTAACGCAGTAAAGACGTGGCATCGCCATAAAACCAAATGCCCACCAAAAACGTGCCTGATGCGCCGATTCCTGTCCACACGGCATAGGCGGTGCCCATGGGGATGTCTTTTTGCGCCAACCAAAGCAAAGTACCACTCACCGCCATAAAACCAATCGCCATGGAGATACCCAATACTTTTGAGCCACCAGATTGCGCCATTTTTAGCCCGACGGGCCAGCCGATTTCCGTTAATCCAGCCAACAACAAATACACCCAACTCATGTCTTACTCCTTAATATGTTGAAGACAACGTTATTTGCAGGCTAGACTATCAATAATTATGATATTTAAAAG
>CAZBUC010000035.1:0-2511 GCA_964494965.1 uncultured Maribrevibacterium sp. | reverse complement strand
TGTTGGTGCTATCTGCCGAGCTGGGCTCCTTTTCCGCGTGCGCGAGAAAGCTTGGCAAAGTGCAGTCAGCGGTCAGTCATGGGATTAACAATTTAGAAATAGACTTGGGCGTTGAATTGTTTGATCGAACCTCCCGCAGCCCTAAACTCACGCCAGAAGGGGAGCGCTTACTGCGCAGCGCGAAAGCCTTGTTAGCTCAGTCCCATGAATTCGAAAAGATTGCCGAATCCATTACCCGCCATGAAGAAGGCGCATTAACGATTGCTGTTGATGACGCTCTGTTAACACCGTATTTGAGCACTATTTTGGCCTTATTTGCGCAAGCCTTCCCTCATGTCGAAATTGACCTGATTTCGTTGGCCTCTCCTGACATTATCGCAAGGGTGGCGGACGGCAACGTTGACATCGGTGTGATGTTTTCAGAAGTAGAAGCCAATAAACAAGTGGATTTTTGCTACGTGGGCAGTGTGGACTTTGTCGCTGTGTGCCATGCGGATTTTCCCTTAGCGGCCCTGCGACGACTATCCGAATCAGACCTCATGCCTTATCGGCAAATTGCCGTAAGAGGCCAGCAAAAGCGAGAGTCACAAGTGCTCATTAGCATGACACCAAGCGCCTGGTGGTGCTCAAGCAACTACAGTGTATTGGCCTTAGTGAAACAACAAATCGGCTGGGCTTACCTGCCTTTGTCCTTAGTTCAACCCTTTGTGCAAACGGGCTTATTGCAAAAGATAGACGTCACCTTTGACCACAAACCTTGGTCCGTTCCTGTCGACCTTGTTTGTAAAAAAGGCTCCTTACGTGGCCCCGCCCATCAATGGCTGTTTGACGCCTTAAAAAACGCCTTTTCTACTGAACGGTAGGTAAGGTAAAAGAATAAGAAATTATAAAATAGACATAATAATGTCCAAAGAACCTAAAATTAGACTAAAATAGACACTACTGTATCTATTTTTTTATGGATGGTTGTTTCTATGAGTCATTTCCTATTACTGGATGACAGCGACGTACAGCACGCTTTTTCGGCGCATCTTCGTAAGCGGCGAGAGCAAGAAAAACTCTCTCGTGATGCGTTAGCCGCTCGCAGTGGCGTGCCCGCGCCTACTATTAAAAAGTTCGAACTAACAGGGCAGATTTCCTTTCGTCAGCTATTGTTGCTCTGGCAAAGTCTTGATGAACTGTCGCGGCTCTTTGCGTTGACTCAAAATACAGAAAATAATCAATCCAGCATGCCGACGTCCATTGAAGAGGTGCTGAAAAATGGCTTTTAAAGCCATCCAAAAACTCGCCACAACCGCCAGCTTTGCCAACTGGCATCAAGCCCAACAAGCGATAGAAGAAATCGTCGACTCCCTTTCTGGCTTTCGTGACGTCGCTTTATTCTTAGGTGTGAAACCAGATACCGTGCGTCTGATAGAAAAACAACTGGATGCTTGTTGGCAAGATAACAAAGGCTTGTTGGGGTGACGGTTTATTTTGAAATTGGGTTTATAAAACAACAACCGCCATCGCAAGTGACATATCAACAAAATGAAACTATAATTTTAAATGTTATTATTTTATGAAGGTTTAGTATATGTCTTCTCGATCTGCTGTGGTATTCCCAAAAGATTTACGGATACTGAAAATACTGGGTGAAAATATCTCGTTGGCGATGAAGCGTCGAAAAATCACTCAGACAAGATTATCCGAACGTACAGGCCTTTCTATGCCGACGTTACGCAATATCACTCGAGGCGAGCCCAGTGTGTCGATTGGTCATTACCTTGTGGTGCTATCGGTTCTTGGATTAGCTGAAGACCTCGGAAAAGTCGCTTTGGACGATGAGTTTGGTAGAAGGCTACAAGATATTGAACTACTGACTTCCAAACATAAAAAGAAACTGACGAGCCAAGCGTCATGAGTAGATCTATTTATGTCTATGCTCACTGGCACACCATGCCACAACCTGAACTTGTGGGAATGCTAGAAACAGACCTCGTTCGAGGTGTTGAAGTTTATCGATTTTCTTATGACGAGAATTGGTTGGCTTCGCCTTTTGCAATGCAGATAGACCCTCAGTTACAGCTATTCAGAGGCGATCAATTTAATAACGATGCGCGGAATTTCCGGGCCTTTCTAGACTCCTGCCCAGATCGTTGGGGGCGTTTGCTAATGCAACGGAGAGAAGCCGTTTTAGCAAGGCGTGAACAACGACAAATTCGAAGATTGAGTGACGCAGATTATCTGCTTGGCGTTCATGATGCATACAGAATGGGGGCGTTACGTTTCAAGTTATCCAAAGACGGGCCTTTTTTAGACAATGATCAACAGCTCGCTACGCCTCCCATGTCGAGCTTACGAGAATTAGAACATGCCGTTAGTCAGATCGAGCAAGATCCAGATGTAGATAACCCAGACTATCTTAAATGGCTGTTTATGTTGATTTCCCCAGGATCGTCACTCGGTGGAGCGCGTCCAAAAGCCTGCGTTATGGATGGTGAAGAACTCTGGTTAGCGAAATTCCCCAGT
>CAZBUC010000034.1:596-13281 GCA_964494965.1 uncultured Maribrevibacterium sp. | reverse complement strand
AACCTTCTTCGACATTAACCTCTAGAATGCGGTTCATGTACTTGGAAAGGTCAACCACCAAACCATCGGTCAATGATTGTCCATTTGTGCCTGTACCGCCGCCTCTAGGGCTTAAGACAATATCCTGAAACTCGGTTTGGTTTGATAGGCGAACTAAGCGTTGAATATCGTCAATATTTTTTGGATAAATTACGCCTTGCGGTAAAATCTGATAAATGGAATTGTCGGTGGAAAGTACCACTCGGTTGGCATAATCTGGGTTAGTGTCTCCAGAAAATCCACTAGCTTTTAGGCGTTCGATAAAAGAAAGGTACTTTGCCTGTACTGGCGACACGTCAGAAAGCTTTGGAATCATGTTTCATCTCCACAAATGATGACTGATGCAACTTTAACAAAGAAACCGAGGTGGCTGTGATATTTCTTCGGCGAAAAAAACTGCTGACATCACGTTAAAAATTCATCTTACGCACATCGGTGTCATCGATTGAATAACGATCAATTAGGTGAGTTACTCATATTTTGCTTTGGCTTTGAGCACTTTTTCCAAATATTTTTGTGATTCGGCTCTTGGGTGATCATAGCGTAATTTCTTGTAGACATTTGTCGTTGATGTTTGATTGATTTTTTCCATGGCTCTTTTTCTATCAGGGTCAAAGGTTTTTAATACATTTCCAGTCCCCCCGTTGTACGCAGAGATAATCGAGTATTCTTGGCTCAGCATGTTGTCGACTTTAACTAAATAGCGGTTTTGCAAAAGATACAGATAAGCACTGCCAATATCGATATTGCTTGCGGGTGAAAAAAGTTCATCCTTAGTCGGCTGCCCCGGTTTCTTTTTAACCAGGTTATAAACATCTTTACCCGCCGTCGCAGGAACGACTTGCATGAGTCCGTAAGCGTTAGCGTGGCTAACAGCGTAAGGATTAAACGAGCTCTCCGTTTCAATAATGCCGTAGATAAGGGCCGGTGACAGCTTGTACTTATTAGCGGCGGCAATGACATAGTCACTGTATTTTTGTTGGCGAAGATGTTGATGTTTTTCAACCAGTTTGAATTCCACCGCATAAATATTTCGTCCGTCTACTCTGCTTGTTTTGAGTGTATTATTGACAAGATGGTCAGAGTAACGTTGAGCGCGCCAAGGGTACTTGACGAGTTTGCCGTCATGATCGATGACTTGGGGGTAAAGAAAAGGAACGCCTTGCGTATTGGGTGCAGAGCTTGAGAATATATCGGTTTTACTCGGATCGGATGTGGTCAGTAAGGTTGCGGTTACCGCTTGTTTTAATGTGGCAAGCGGTGTGTCTTTTTCAAGCGTTTCCACTCTTACTAGCCCTTTTTCAAAATCAACAATGGCCCGAGCTTGGTAATTATTGGTGTATTTAACGTACTTCTTTTTGTCAGGCAGGGTGTGATCGTCTTTTCCCCAAATCTGATTTACTTTTTGATCTAGCTCGGCATAGAGTGCTCTAATGGCCTTGATGTCAGCGTTAATCAAATCTCGAGTGACTTTGGCTTGTTCACGAATGGCTTTTAGGTCTTTTATGTCATCCGCTTGCTTTATTTGGTCTGACAGGTCGTTGACTGAATGCAGGGACTCAAACGAGGACAAAGATTGGCAGCCAGCGATAGACACCATCACTATTCCACACAAGGCGGTTGATGTGAAACGTGTCAAAGTAGGGCGTGTAATGAACATAGGATCATTTCTCTTTAAAAATACGCAATAAAGTCGGTTGCCAGTCTTTTGTTAAATGGTGACATTTTTTGTGGTGCCCAGTGCTTTTTTAAGCGCGAAGAATTATATCAGACCAAAGTTAATGACAGGGCACTTTTCATCTTATTTATGGAGGGTATTTTGCCTTTATTACATGCAGTTAATGTGTCTTCCCTCGGTGTCAAGGCTATTGATGCAGGTGGTGACTATGAGCTCGATGTTTATCGGGGGGATCTAGAACACCCTGAGGCACCGGGCAATAAGTGGCATAAATTGCGCTATCACTTAGCGGAAGCAAAAGTGCAAAATGCGTCTGTTATTGCGACCTTTGGTGGGCCCTTTTCAAATCATCTTCATGCTTTTGGCAATGCTTTGAAACCTTTGTCGTTTAAGGCAATAGCGCTTGTAAGAGGGGAGTTACAACCTAGATTAACGCCAACATTACGGGATCTGACTCTTCAGGGGGTTGAGTTATGGCCGACGTCACGATCAGACTATCGACTCGCTGAGTTATCTTGTATTGCTCAGATAATCAACCAAAGACATGAGCGGGTTTATTGGATTCCTGAGGGCGGTGGAGGGCAATTTGGCGCAATGGGATGTCGTGATTGGGCGAGAGACATTGCCTGTTTTGCTGGTGGGTATGATGCTTGGGTTGTATCGGCAGGAACGGGGACAACGGCGGCAGGCTTATTGGCTTGTGAAGACTCGCCTTGTGTTCATGTTTTTAGCGCCTTAAAGGGGGCGGGAGAGCAGCAACAAGACATTCTTCAGCAAGCATTAACACTGTGTTCTGCAGAGGATCACGCTTTGAAAATGCAATTGGCGGAGAAATTGCATTTTCATTCAGACAGTCATGAAGGCGGGTATGCAAAATACAGCCCAGAGCTTGATGAATTTTTGCGCCAATTTGCACGCCATAATTCGGATTGTTGGTTAGACCCTGTCTATACGGGTAAAAGTATGTTTGCTTTGATTCGTGCTATGAGAGCAGGAAAATGGCCTTATCGTAAAACCTTGTTTATTCACACAGGAGGATTGCAGGGGTGGCGAGGCTATTCTGAAGCACAGAATCCTTTCAAGGTGTTTTAACGAGATGGCGATAAATGTCGTCTTCATGTTAAAGTGCTTTTGCTGAATTCAATCCCTTAAGCCGTGTCTACCTGTTTAGCAGGCTAAGAGGGTGTTATGTTTACATCGAAAACGAGAAGAGAATGACACATGAGTCTGTTTAGGCGTGTTGGTATAATTGCTAGATTAGATAAACCTCAAATTCTTGACACGGTTAAGAAACTGATGGAATACCTTATCAACAAAGACATTGCGCCTGTATTAGAGGACCAGCTTGCAACCATGATGCCTGGTATAAAAGTATCGTCTTCTCCTCTTAAAGAGTTGGGCGATCATTGTGATCTTGTCATGGTGGTGGGCGGTGATGGTAGCTTCCTGGGTGCTGCGCGAGCAATTTGCAATTATGACATTCCTGTTCTGGGTATTAACCGAGGTACATTGGGTTTTTTAACCGATATTTCTCCCCATAACCTGCAAGAAGAGCTGGACCCTATTTTTCGAGGTGAATACCACGAAGAAAAGCGTTTTATGATAGAAGCCAAAATCAAGCGCCAAAACCGTCCCAGTGGAGAGGGGATTGCCTTAAATGATTTGGTGCTCCATCCAGGCAAGTCGGCTCGAATGATTCGTTTTGATCTGTTTATTGATGATCAGTTTGTCATGAATCAGAAATCTGATGGTTTAATAGTTGCGACTCCAACAGGTTCGACTGCGTATGCATTGTCGGCTGGTGGTCCCATCATGCTGCCAAAGTTAGACGCCTTGGTACTGGTGCCTATGCACCCACACACGTTAAGTAATCGGCCTATCGTGATCGACGCGAATGCACGAATTCGAATTGTGGTATGTGAGTCTAACCTGACTTATCCGAGTGTAAGCTGTGATGGACAATTAAACATTACGGCGGCGCCCGGAGACGAGATTTTTATCTCGAAAAAAGCTGGTAACATACGTCTGATACACCCGAAAAATCATGATTTCTATAATGTGTGTCGTGATAAATTAGGATGGCAAACGGGCTATCGCAACTAATCAAAGCGGCTTGTGTTAACAAGTCATAAAGTGTTTTTTGGTGTTTTAAAAAGGTGCCCTTTTAAGGTTACATGCAATTAGTTTATCAATTTCAATCAACAGAAGACCCAACCCTATTGTCCGATGCGTTATGGAAGCATAAGGTTTCTCATCGTATTATAAGCAACCAAGGGGTGAATGAACTTTGGCTGGTGGACACAAGTCAATTGGCCCTGGTCGAGCAGATAGTCACCTTGTGGAAAGCAGATCCCTCTCAATTAAAAGATCTTACGCCTGATATCCGAAAAATTAATAACCCTTTTCTGCTGCAAGTTAAAGCTGCTCCGATGACCGCCTTGATTTTGTTGGCCACTTTTCTCGTTGCAGCGATTACTCAGCTTGGCTCAGACCTGAAAATGGCCAATTATTTTACTATCAGTCCATTTGAAGTTAACAATGGGCGTTTGTATTTTCAAAGTCTGGCGGATGTGGTGGCAAAAGGTGAATATTGGCGGCTTTTCTCACCTGCGTTACTGCACTTTAGTGTTTTACATATTGTCTTCAACACCTTGTGGGTTTGGGATGTAGGTCGAAAAATCGAACGGCCTCTCGGCTCTGTTTGGTTTACAGTAGGCATTGTTTTAATCGCTTTATCGAGCAATATTTTGCAATTCCTCATCAGTGGCTATCCCATATTCGGTGGTTTGTCTGGTGTGGTTTATGGTTTGATTGGCTTTGCGTGGTTACTACCAATATTAAAACCCTTCTGGCCAATGATCATTAGTAAACCATTAATGGTGTTTTTTATGATCTGGTTAGGGGTTGGTTATACTCCGTTTCCGGAGATGGTCGGCCTTGGTCGTATTGCTAATACAGCTCATACTATAGGTTTATTGACTGGGTTAAGTCTTGCTTTGCTGTATTGGTTAGTCACCTCAAAGCGAAAGCACACAAGGTGACTTCTATTTAAATTTTCCTGAAGAGAATGAAACAATGAACTTTAAAGAAATGATCGACAACATGTCGCCTGAGGTTTACGTCCGACTGAAGCAAGCGGTTGAACTGGGTAAATGGCCAAATGGTGTTCGTTTGACACCCGATCAAACAGAGATTTGTCTGCAGGCGATCATTACCTATGATCACAGTAAAAAAGCTGAAAAAGATCGAGTAGGTTACATCAATAAGGAAGGCCACAAAGGTAACCGAACAAGCTCGGCGGACGAACAAAACACCATTAAGTGGGTAGGTGACGGTCCTGAGGGGCAGGCCTGATGCTGCAAGGCAATCTCAGAAAAATGGCGACAGAGTCCCAAAATGGACAAGTAGTTTACCATCTTGTTCTGGGTGACGAGCCTGTAAAAGTGAATGAGCTGTTGGGTAAAAAAGTGACCCTACATCTAGATGGAACAATTCACTGTACCCATTGCAAGAAGGTGACTAAGAAGTCCTTCAGCCAAGGTTTCTGTTACAACTGTTTTCGAAAATTAGCGGCTTGTGATACGTGTATTATGAGCCCTGAAAAATGCCATTTTCATTTAGGAACCTGTCGGGAACCGGAGTGGGCAGAGCAATATTGTATGCAAAGTCATTATGTTTATCTGGCTAACTCATCAGCATTAAAAGTGGGTATCACCCGTGGTGATCAACTGCCGACGCGCTGGATTGATCAAGGTGCTACCCAAGCCCGGCCTTTGTTTCGAGTACAAAACCGAAGAATGTCTGGTTTAGTTGAGACCTTGTTTAAATCACAGGTTGCAGACAAAACGAATTGGCGAAATATGTTAAAAGGCACAGACATACGATTTGATTTAGAACACGAGCAAGAGCGTTTGATCGGACAGCTTTATGAGGGGCTTGATTCCCTTCAGCACGAGTTTGGTTTGCAATCCATTACGGATTTATCCGATGAAAACGAAACTCACGAGTTTACTTATCCCGTTCTAGAATATCCGACCAAAATTACCAGTCTGAACGCTGAAAAAACACCGTTTATCGAAGGCACTTTAATGGGCATAAAAGGCCAATATTGGATGCTCGATACTGGGGTAATCAATATTCGTAAGTACACAGGTTATCAAGCGACATTGACATTTTAGGAGTAGAGCACATGAAAGAGAGTCAACCTTCTGCGATTTTTTTAAAGGATTATACCGTTCCTCCTTTTCTTATTGATAAAACTGAGCTCACTTTTGAATTAGACGAAGCGGTGACCATAGTCACGTCACGCTTGCACATGCGTCGTAACCCCGCGTCAGGAAAGTCGACCTGCCCTTTGGTTTTAGATGGCGGTGACGAGGTCAAGCTGGTTGGGGTAGCAATGGACGATTATCCGTTACCGCCAGAAGAGTATCGCATCAGCGAAGATAAATTGATTATTACGGCAACCGCGGACGAATTTATCTTAACGTGCGAAACCGTGATTGAGCCACAAAATAACACACGTCTAGAAGGGCTTTACCGCTCATCGTCCATGTTTTGTACTCAATGTGAAGCGGAAGGTTTTCGTCATATTACCTACTACTTAGATCGCCCAGATGTCATGTCTGTATTTACAACAACTATTATTGCAGATGAATCTCGTTACCCTGTTTTATTGTCAAACGGTAACCAAGTGGAGCGTGGTAAAACCGACGAAGGGAAAACGTTTGTGGTATGGCATGATCCCTTCCCGAAACCAGCTTACCTTTTCGCATTAGTCGCGGGCAATCTTGTTGTGAAAAATGATGTATTTACGACGCAAAGTAACCGTGATGTGACATTACAAATTTTCACTGAATCCCACAATATCGATAAAGTTGACTATGCTATGGAAGCGTTAAAACGTTCCATGCGTTGGGATGAGCAAGTGTACGGCCGTGAATACGATTTAGACATTTTCATGATTGTTGCCGTAGATGACTTTAATATGGGCGCGATGGAAAACAAAGGCCTGAATATTTTTAATTCTTCCTGTTTGTTGGCAAGCCCAGAAACCACCACAGATGACAGTTATCTTCGCGTAGAAGCCATTGTTGCCCATGAATATTTTCATAATTGGTCGGGTAACCGTGTTACTTGTCGTGATTGGTTTCAGTTAAGTTTAAAAGAAGGTTTTACGGTATTTCGTGATCAGACTTTTTCTGCAGACATGCATTCAGAAACCGTCAAAAGGGTTGAAGATGTGTCCTTCCTAAAAACGGCACAATTTGCAGAAGATGCGGGCCCAATGGCGCATCCGGTTCGTCCCGCGTCGTTTATTGAAATTGCCAATTTTTATACCTTAACCGTCTATGAGAAGGGCGCAGAAATTGTGCGCATGATACATACCTTGCTAGGGGCTGAAAAATTCCGAGCAGGTTCGGATTTGTATTTTGAGCGTCATGATGGTCAAGCCGTGACCTGTGATGATTTCTTGGCGGCTATGGAAGACGCATCTGGGGTCGATTTAACTCAGTTTAAGCGTTGGTATTCTCAAGCGGGTACACCAATAGTGACAGTGACAGATACGTTTGATGAAGAAACGGGAACCTATCGTCTCACGATCACCCAAGACACGCCGCCAACGCCAGCGCAACCAACGAAATTGCCTTTGCATATACCGGTACGAGTCGGTTTGCTGGATAAACAAGGCAAGGCATTGTCATCAGAGTTAAATGGAACCACTTCAGAAGACCATGTTTTACAACTCACCGACAGTGAGCAGGTGTTTGAATTTAGCGGCTTGTCAGCCTGTCCTGTGCCTTCCTTATTGCGCGGTTTTTCAGCACCAGTCAAATTGCGTTACGATTATTCTACAAGTGACTTGCTGTTGTTAATGTCTGCCGATGCGGATGGTTTTAATCGTTGGAGTGCGGCACAACAGTTGGCTGTGAATGAGCTGAGTGTCTTGATTAAGCAAGCAATTGATGGCCAACCATTGGCATTAGATTCACAGCTTGTGGAGGGCTTCAAAGTCTTGCTAGGTGACTCGAGTTTAGACCCAGCCATGGTAGCCTTGATCCTGTCATTACCCAGCCAAGCCTATTTGTCCGAGCTGGCAAACCCCATTTATCCAGCAGCGATTAAACAAGCGCGTCAGTATCTAAAAGCCCAGCTTGCTAATGCTCTGCAAGGAGATTTTGAGCGTGTTTATCATGAACATAATGTACAAGGGGCGTATCAAGCAACAGCAAAAGATATTGCCCATCGTTCACTGAAAAACATGGCATTGTCTTATTGGGTAGAGAAAAAAGAAGCGGGAGCTCAGCAAGCCGTATTCGAGCAGTTTCAGTCGTCCAATAACATGACAGATCAGTTTTCAGCGCTTTCTATCGCTGTCTCCTCTCAGCATGAGAAAGCCTCAGAAATGTTAGCGGCGTTTTATGATCAGTGGCAAACAGAGCCCTTAGTGGTCAATAAATGGTTGATGCTTAGCGCCAGTCAAGAAAGTGATCGTGCATTAGAAACAGTAAAAGGGTTAATGGCGCATCCGGCTTTTGATTTAAAGAATCCGAATAAAGTACGATCAGTGTTAGGTGGATTCGGGCAAAATGTGGCTGGCTTTCACAAAGACGACGGTAGTGGCTATCACTTTTTAGCAGACCAAATCATTCTGCTTAATAAACGTAACCCTCAAATTGCCTCTCGTCTTTGTACACCGCTAACGCGTTGGAAAAAACTCCAACCAGAACTGAGCCTAAAAATGAAAACAGAGCTTGAACGAATTATGTCAGAGGATTTGTCAAAAGATGTTTATGAGGTGATTTCTAAAAGCCTTGCTTAAGCGCTGTCTGAGACTTAATTACTAACCCAGTACACTGGATCTAAAGCCCTTTTGAAAGCCAAAAGGGCTTTTTTTTTTACCTATTTGGAAAATACTTTGAACCAGATTTTACTGGTTCTTTGCATTCCATACGTAAATCTGGCATAAGAGAGTTAACCTATTGTCGACCTTGAGTTTATTTAAGGAGCGAAAAATGAAAGTAAAAAAGACAATGCTGATGCCAATTGTATTCGGCTTGTTTGTTTCTGCGTGTAGCACGTCGTCACGGGAAGAAACGACTTCCGTAGTCGAAGTAGCGCCCAGCCAAGACATCGGTCAATCACAAGTGATCGTTTCGGATAATAACGCTACTAACAATATCAGTGCCGTTGTTAAAACAAATACAGTAGAAAATAATGCCTTTGAAGAAGATTTAAAGAAACAATTGGCCGCAAAGGTTGAACAAATTTCTCGACTAAATCGCCAGTTGGAAGAGAACAGCACTCAGCTTACGGCTCTAAATCGGGCGTTAAACGAGAAAGACGCCATCATTGCGGATCTTCAAGACAGAATGGCTAAGGTTGAGACGACCAGTGCTGAGGCTTTGGCTGAGTTAGAGCGTCAAAAAACACTAAGAGAATCGCTTGAGTCTCGTTACGCGTCAATCCAGTTACAGAATGATTCATTAAATCGCCGTGTTAGTCAGCTTGAAAGTGAAAATGCCTTGTTGCAGCAGCAGATAGCGCAACTGGAAGCAATGCCAGCGTCTAAAGACGCACTGGAATATCAATATCAGTCTTTGTTAAGTGAGCATACTCAACTGCAGAATGAAAAGGCTGAACTGGACAAAGATATTAATTTGACCCAACAGTCATTGCGTCAATTACGCAATGAAAACCTAACGCTAGGTGGTGCCTTGTCTGAAGCTAGGGCTCAGCATCAAATATTGTGGGATACAATTCGCGAGCTAAACGATCGTAGTACCTCAGCATCTAATCAGGGCCCTGACGTTGATCCGTTTAATTTGGCAGAATCATCCCAGATTAATCTAGACCAAAAAGCCTCAAATGAATCCGAAGAGCGGCCATCAATACCACAAGAGCAACCTCAAGTTCCTACTCAAGTAGCATCGGATGGCGATCAAGAAACAAAAACCGCGTTAGAAACGACATTGGTAACGCCTAGAGTATTGCCAACACCGCAAGTTGACCAAGCAAAACTGGAATTACAGAATGAGAATGACAGAATCCGCCGTCAACTGGCACAGTTCCAAGACACCATTGATCTGCAAAAGCGACTGATTGACGAATACAAAAAGGACGTACTTAAGCTTGAAGCGGCTCTAGATGAAGGCGCAGACTATGCTGCTAGATGGCAAGCGCTGGATACCAAGTTAGCTTTGGCGCAACAAACCAATACGGCATTAAAGTCACAGCTCAATGAATCAGAGTCGAATTTATTGGCTTACCAGGCAGAGTTAGCGACTGTTACCGCTCAGTTGGCTCAAACACAAAGGGCCCTAGAGGCCAATGAAAATAACAGCATAAGCATGGCTGCTGTAATGGCTGCATTGCAATCTCAGCTTGATACACGATTAGTCGATGTGCAGTGGCAGCTTCCCAACGAAATGGCACTTCATAACACGTTCGAGATATTGGTTTCCGCACGCGTTGAGCCTGCACTAGCTGGTGTTATGTTCCAAGCGGAATTAGTGACAGACAGTGACATCCAGATGGTGAGCGACTCTGTAGTTGAGGCTGTTGTCCAGGGCGGCCGTCTACAGTGGCGCTGGCGTGTGGCGGGGCTAAACGAAAAACCTGACGCTCAGCTTAATCTGTTTGTGAATCAGCAAATCAATTTTCAAGATCAAACCATTCAGCGCCAAGTCTTTCGTGGTGGTGAAAATCTCTCTTTAATCAATACCAATCTGTTTGAGAAGTATGGCTTTTGGATCGGCGCGATTTTTCTTGGCCTTGTTGGTGGTTATTTAATTGGTCGCGTGAATCGCCGTTTGAACACGTCTTCTCGATAGTACTTAAAAAACCAAGAGAAGGCGGATTCGTAACGCCTTCTCTTGGTTTTACCTCGCATCATTCAATTCCACATTATTATTTTTCAACGCGTTGATTGCGTCTTTTGGGTATAGTAGCGGGTATATACTTTTTTGAGGTAATTCCAGTGGTAAAGTCCGATTCGTATTCTATTATTGAGAAACGATTAGCTGAAAACGTATTGATCTTGGATGGCGCCATGGGCACCATGATTCAATCGTATAAATTAGAAGAACAAGATTATCGCGGCGAACGTTTTGCTGATTGGAACAGTGACTTAAAAGGCAACAATGACCTACTTTCTCTGACTCAGCCAAAGATCATTAAAGACATTTATTCCAGCTACCTTGCCGCTGGCGCCGATATCATTGAAACCAACACCTTTAACGCCAATTACATTTCCATGCTTGACTATCACATGGAAGATCTTAGCTACGAGCTTAATTTCGAATCCGCTCGTTTAGCCCGTGAAGCCGCAGATCAATTTACTCAGCAAGATCCACATAAGCCACGTTTTGTTGCCGGTGCGGTTGGTCCGACTAGCCGTACTTGTACTATTTCGCCGGATGTAAACGATCCAGGGTTTCGTAACGTGCATTTTGATGAGCTTGTTGCGGCCTATACCACAGCGGTTGACGGCCTAATCAAGGGTGGCGTTGATATTATTCTTATCGAGACAATTTTCGATACATTGAATGCCAAAGCCGCTATTTACGCGGTATTAGATTATTTCGAAAAAACGGGCGTTCGTTACCCAATTATGATTTCAGGTACCATTACGGATGCCTCAGGTCGTACTTTATCTGGCCAAACCACCGAAGCTTTTTGGAATTCTATCTCTCATGCTAAGCCGATTTCTGTTGGTTTGAACTGTGCTTTGGGGCCAAAAGAGCTGCGTCAATATGTTGAAGAACTGTCACGTATTGCGGATACGCACGTCTCTGCTCACCCTAACGCAGGTTTACCCAATGCATTTGGTGAATACGATGAGTCACCAGAGGAAATGTTGGAAGAGATTCAGGGTTGGGTAGACTCAGGCTTTTTGAACATTATTGGTGGTTGTTGCGGTACGTCACCAGAACACATTGCTACCTTTGCCAAAGCCTTTGCCGATGCAGTGCCTCGTATTATTCCTGATATTGAAAAAGCGTGTCGTTTGTCTGGTTTAGAGCCGTTTAATATTGATGGTAATAGTTTGTTCGTGAACGTCGGTGAGCGTACCAACGTGACGGGCTCGGCGATGTTTAAACGTCTCATCAAAGAAGGCGATTTTGATACCGCGCTGGATGTGGCACGCCAACAAGTGGAAAACGGTGCCCAGATCATCGACATCAACATGGACGAAGGCATGTTGGATTCGCAGGCTGCCATGGAGCGTTTTCTTAAGCTTATTGCATCAGAACCTGATATTTCTCGCGTGCCTATCATGCTTGATTCTTCGAAATGGGAGATCTTAGAAGCAGGCCTGAAATGGATTCAAGGTAAAGGCGTCGTTAACTCTATTAGTATGAAGGAGGGCGAAGATAAGTTCCGTGAGCAAGCTCGTAAACTCATGAAATACGGCGCTGCCGTGATTGTTATGGCGTTTGACGAAGTAGGGCAAGCGGATACCCGTGCTCGCAAGATCGAGATTTGTCGCCGTTCGTATCATATTTTGGTTGATGAAGTCGGCTTTCCGCCAGAAGACATTATTTTCGATCCCAATATTTTTGCGATTGCCACAGGGATAGAAGAGCATAACCGTTACGCTCTAGACTTCATTGAGGCAACAGGCGACATTACTCGTGAATTGCCTTATGCCAAGGTATCGGGTGGTGTGTCGAACGTTTCGTTCTCGTTCCGTGGTAATAACCCTGTGCGTGAAGCGATTCACGCCGTGTTCTTATACCATGCCATCAAACAGGGCATGACAATGGGGATTGTTAACGCGGGGCAGCTTGCGCTGTACGAAGATATTCCGCCTAAACTGCGTAATGCGGTAGAAGACGCGGTACTGAACCGCACCCCCGATGCAACAGACAATCTACTGGCGATGGCGGGTGAATTTGCCGGCAATGGTGAAGTGGCTGAAAAAGAAACTCAAGAATGGCGCGGCTTACCAGTTTCCGATCGTCT
>CAZBUC010000034.1:0-586 GCA_964494965.1 uncultured Maribrevibacterium sp. | reverse complement strand
TTGTTAAAGGCATTACGGAATTTATTGATGAGGACACCGAAGAAGCTCGTCAACTATATGATCGTCCCTTAGAGGTCATTGAAGGGCCACTGATGGACGGTATGAGCATCGTTGGAGACTTGTTCGGATCTGGAAAGATGTTTTTGCCACAGGTGGTGAAGTCGGCCCGTGTAATGAAGAAAGCGGTTGCTTACTTGATGCCATTTATCGAGGAGGAAAAGCTTCGTAATAAGGATACGGCCTCATCAAGTAATGGCAAGATTGTCATGGCGACGGTAAAGGGTGACGTGCACGATATCGGTAAAAATATTGTTGGTGTCGTTCTTCAGTGCAACAACTTTGAAGTGATTGATCTTGGTGTCATGGTCTCCGCCGAAAAAATCTTACGTACCGCCAAAGAAGAGGGTGCAGACATGATAGGTTTGTCTGGTCTGATTACGCCCTCTCTTGATGAAATGGTGCATGTGGCGAAAGAAATGGAGCGTCAGGGATTTAATTTGCCCGTGATGATTGGCGGTGCGACCACATCAAAAGCGCATACAGCGGTAAAAATCGAACAAAATTACAAGCGTAATCAAGTGGTTCA
>CAZBUC010000033.1:12539-13624 GCA_964494965.1 uncultured Maribrevibacterium sp. | reverse complement strand
GTCGCGTGTTTAATACCAAGAACCAACAAACCTTTTTGATCGATGGTACGTCTCGTGCTGGCATCGAAGCCGCTTTGGTGTCTTGTTTAGAACCGGGCGATAAAGTCTTGATCCCTATTTTTGGTCGCTTTGGTCATTTGTTGGCGGAAATTGCCGAACGCGCCGATGCCGAGGTTCACACTATCGAAGTGCCTTGGGGTGAAGTCTTTGATCCGCAGCAAATTGAAGACGCGATCAAAAAAGTACAGCCAAAATTATTAGCGATTGTACAAGGCGACACATCAACCACCATGTTCCAGCCATTGGAAGAGCTAGGTGATATTTGTCGCGCTCACGATGTGTTGTTTTACACCGATGCCACGGCGTCTATCGGCGGTAATCCATTGGAAGTCGACGCGTGGAAAATCGACGCGGTGACGGTGGGATTGCAAAAATGTCTTGGCGGGCCATCGGGCAGCGCGCCGATTACCTTAAGTGATCGTTTTGTGTCTTGTGTACGCAAACGTGCTCATGTGGAAGCGGGAATTCGCGATGCGCATCATCAGGGTTCGTCTGGCATGCGTATTCGTTCGAACTATTTTGACTTGCCGATGATCATGGATTATTGGGGTGAAGAGCGCCTGAACCATCATACGGAAGCGGCGACCATGTTGTTTGGTTCCCGCGAATGTGCCATTCAATTGCTGAGTGAAGGCCAAGATGCGGTGCTGAAGCGCCATCAGCTAGCAGGCGATGCCATGTTAAAAGGTGTGCAGGCGATGGGCTTGCAGCCGTTTGGTAATCTCAAACACAAAATGACCAACGTGGTAGGGATTCATATTCCGGCCAACGTCGATGGTGAGCAAGTACGTCACGACTTGTTACACCTATTTAACATCGAAATCGGCACCAGCTTTGGTCCATTAAAAGGCAAGGTGTGGCGTATCGGTACCATGGGTTACAACGCTCGCCAAGACGCGGTGTTGCATACTTTGCAGTCGCTGGAAACGGTATTGCGTCGTGCAGGCTTTGCGTTACCCGCAGGCGCTGCAGTCGATGCGGCCATGGCCGTTTACAGTGGAGAAAAGTAATGAATGGTGGTCTAG
>CAZBUC010000033.1:0-12529 GCA_964494965.1 uncultured Maribrevibacterium sp. | reverse complement strand
AATGACAGATTACGACAAACTCGCTCAGTTGGTCATGGACCGCTGTGACGAACTTGGCAAAATCAGTCAAAGCGACGATTGCCTAGATCGTCGTTATCTCACCAAAGAACACCAACAAGCCAATGGATTGGTGGGCGGCTGGATGCAAGAAGCAGGTATGCATACTTGGCAGGACGAAGCCGGTAACCTTTGGGGACGCTGGCAAGCCGCAGACCCAGAGGCACCGCGTTTTATCATTGGTAGTCATTTGGATACGGTGCCAAATGGCGGCCAGTACGACGGCATGTTAGGTGTCATCACGCCAGTCACTTTGATCGCAGCGATGAATCAAGCTGGTATTCGTCTGCCATTTCACCTCGACGTCGTCGGATTTGGCGACGAAGAAGGCACGCGTTTTAGTTCGACCTTGTTAGGCAGTCGAGCACTGACAGGTCAATGGCCAACAAGTTGGGCCGATTTAAAAGACAGCGACGGCATTAGTTTATCGCAAGCGCTTCAAGATTTCGGTTCGGACTTTGCGAGCATTTCCAATGCCGCTATCGCAACCGACAATTTACTGGGTTACCTTGAACTGCATATTGAACAAGGACCGGTTTTAGAAGATTTGAATTTGCCCGTTGGCGTGGTAAGCGCCATCGCTGGGGCAAAACGTTTTGAATTTAACGTCACCGGCATGGCGGGACACGCAGGTACGGTGCCAATGAACCTCCGTCAAGATGCCTTGTGTGCCAGCAGTGAGATGATTCTTGCAGTAGAAAGAGTCGCTCAAAATCATGGTATTGTTGCCACTGTCGGCCGCATTCAAAATCGTCCCAATGGCGTGAATGTGATTTCTGGCAACACCGGGTTTTCTCTCGATATCCGTAGCGAATTTGATGATAAGCGTGATGTAGCGCTTGACGAAATCTTACTGGAGTTAGGCGCTATTGCGGCTCGTCGTAATGTGCGCATTGAGCGTAAAGCGACCCATGCTGCCAACGCTGTGCATTGTGACGCCAAGCTGCAAAGCGTGCTCCGTAACGCCATCGAATCACAGAGCATCCCGGTTCATACCTTGTTTTCTGGTGCGGGACACGACGCCATGGCGATTGCGGATATTTGCCCTGTGGCCATGTTGTTTATGCGTTGCGATAAAGGCATTAGCCATCACCCAGCGGAAGCCATTGATGCGCCAGATGTGGCAGTCACTTTAGCCGTGTTGAATAGCACATTACAGAATTTGGCATAACGCCTGGCTCCTGTTGGACTTTACCCAGTATCACGCTTCGCTCCCCGAGCAGGCTCGAAGAATCGCTCTAGCGTGATTCTGGGTTCAGTGAGTAGGCGGTGAAGAATCGCTTTCACGTTATTCTGGGGAGCTAGCCTTCTTCGGTTTAAAGCGTCCATGCGTTTAATTGGCGCTGACGCGTCGAGGAACGAGACAATGCGCAAGCCAATTGAATTGCATGGGCGTTTATGATGACGACAAATAAAGGGGTATTCGATGAATTTTACGCGTATTTTTAACGATGATCAGGGCAAGAGTCACTTTGGTGATTTAACGATAGATATCCGCGATGGTGGTCCCATTGGTTTTTTGTCGGAGCGTTTTCCTGCGGGTGAGATGATTTTTCGTGAAACGCCCAGTGACTACGATTTTAAATGGCATCCAGCGCCACAGCGTCAGTTATTGTTTATCATCAAAGGCCGCTGTGAGTTTATGGTATCGTCCGGTGAAACTCGCCAGTTTGGCGCGGGTGATCTTGTCTTGTTGGAGGATACAGAAGGCGAAGGCCATTGCAGTAAAGCCTTGTTTAACGAAGTTCGTCACTCGATTTTTGTGACTGTGCCGGATGATGTGGTGTTTTAAGTTGCAGGCAAGAAGGCCTCTACTAAGCTTTCTCTTATTTCAATCTCTTCATAAGATCGGAAGGGGCGACATATAATTTTTTTCGTCCATCTTTAGTTTCTAGCAAGAGTTTTAGTTCAACTAACTTAGTTAAGTGTGTTCGAGCTGTATTCTCAGATACGCTATATGAGCTAGCTATTTCTTTTGCAGTGAATATTCGACCAGGCTCTTTAGTTCCTTTTTTGATGATATCTTTTTGTACAAAATTCAATGAATGATTGTATTTAGAATTTTCGAGTAGTTGAAGTACTTGATTAAACTCTTCAGTTTTGTGTTGTAAATACTGTTGGAGTTCATCAAAAGCAGCCAAGATAATGTTTAACTGAAAATCAATGAAATAGGTCAAATCATTCTGATCTTTTTCGGTATACATGTATGACAATCCATAACCTTTGGGATCGTCTTTTAATAATTTACTAATTGATACATACCGAAATAATTCGTATTCATTTTTAAGCATAAACCAATAGAATAATGCTCTTGCTGTTCTACCGTTTCCATCTCTAAATGGGTGTTCATAGCCGATCATAAAATGAAGAATGATTGCTTTAATGACAGGAGCAATAAATTGTCCACCACCGGAGCCCGAATGATCTGTGTTCGCGAAATCACATAACTTTTGCAGCCTAGTACGGATATGCTTATAGCACGGTGGCTGGTGGACTATTTCCCCTTTAGTACCTTCTGCATAGATATCGTCATCTTGTCTAAACTCACCTGGAACAACATTGTTGTCGGTAGTTAAGGTGGTAGCTATTTTGTGAAAATCTAAGATCAGATCAATGGTAAGGTCGTCTTTAGATTTTCTTTCAGCATGCCGAAGTAAAAAGAAGTTGTTGAGGATCATTCTTTCATCCTCATTCATCGGCTCTCGTTCTTCTTCAAGCATTTTTTTTGCAACTTCTCTAGTCGTGGAAGCTCCTTCAAGCTGAGCACTTGTGATGGCTTCCTCCATCATTAATGAAGAAACGAGAAATTTTTGCTGAATATTTTTAGAAACTGGATTGTTGGCTATGGTTCCTACACTTCCACCTGCAATCTTTATAACTTGATGAAGTTTAGCTTCCATTGAGGGTGCTATGAAATACGAAAAAGGAGCGCTTTTTTCATCGAATATGTTGATTTCTTTTGATTGCATTGATCTGTGAAATTTCACCGCTAGCCAGATATTTTCTGCATCAGCTCTTGGAACTCGCCATTTTAGTTGGTCCCAGTGTAAGTATCTGTCTTTATCGTCGGTCGCTTTATGAGCAATAATGAAAGGCGATAAAGTGTTAAAGTCGATTTTACCTAAATCAAACTCTGGTGCCTTTTCTACACTGTTTTTTGCCATATAACTCAAATTCCTAAAATTGCGTTATCTTGAAGTCCTAGTGGCATCTTAAGCGTTAATGTCAATCAATTAAACGATAGCAAAGTCATTAAACTAGAAAATTATAGTTATTCATTGGATATTTTTTCACTGGTCGAGCTGTTTGAAAGTGTGATTTTATCCTTCAATTGTTGAATGTTTTGACGAGCATAGCGTTCACCTTCGATTTCTGCTGCGACAAAATAGCTACGCCACGGGCCTGCTTTATAATCTAGGTCTGGGTGCAGTAAAAAATCGGCCATAGTAACTTGTGGGTTAATTCTTGCTCGGCGCAAGGCATCTTTGGTGAGTTGTTTTTCTGATGTTTTTGCAGGTGCCGAGCCTTCTCTTGCAGATACATCAACCGCAATAATGAATTGTGCGCCGGCTTGACGAGCCGCGATCACGGCAACAGGGAGTGACTCATCGGCGTCAATGTAGGTAATATCATTAATGCCAACGGGTGTGAAAATATTGAGCACAGCGCTAGATGCTCTTACTGCAACACCTACATTGCCTTGATTAAAAAAAGTCGCTTGGCCGCTTGTTTCATTTGTGGCGACAGCGACAAATCTTTTAGGTAGTTGTTCTATGCTGGCATTGTTTAATCGCGTATTCACGTAGTCTTGTAACCGCTGACCTTTAATCCAGCCTTTTTCAAGAAACAGTGAAAAATCAAATAAGGTTAGCGGCCCACCTTGTGCAGACATCGTTGAAATTTCATCGGCGCTGTAGCCTGCGGCCCAAAATGCTCCGATTAAAGCGCCAACACTTGAACCGACGACTAAATCTACTTCGATATTGTGTTCTTCCAAGACTTTCAAAATTCCAATATGAGCATAGCCACGGGGGCCTCCACTGCCTAGCACTAAGGCGATTCGTGGCGGAGGTGACATGCTGGGCACTTCGGTTAGCGCCACTGGGCTATCTTGTTCCTGATAGTTTATGCCCGTACTACAGGCGGTTAACATCAAGGCAACGAGTAAGCTAAAAAAACGGTAACAAGGTGGCATATATTTTCCTATTATAGAATTGGTCGAGTATTGCTACGGTTATGAGTCTTTTGTTGGGGAAGATTTATCGATTTTTGGCCGTGTTAATAATCTAAGGGCTGCGGGTGTGAACGCTAGTGAGAGAAGAATAGAGAAACCAACACCGCCAGCAAGAACAACAGCCAATGGAGGCCAAAAGCTGCCGTTGCTTAACAGTAACAGGGGTATCAGTCCCCCTACTGTGGTGACGGTTGTTGAGAGGATATGGCGACTACTAGACATTGCGGCTGCAACGATAGCGTTTACGTCACTGCGTTGTGCTATCGGTAAGGCATTCACTGAGGCAATAACCACGATGGAGCCATTGATTGCTACGCCGATGAGCCCCGCTAACCCTAACAGCGGGTTAAATCCCATGGGCAATCCAGAAAGCCATAAACTGAATAGTCCAAAACCCGAGGATAGACCTGCAACGATAAATATCAGCAAGGCAAACTTAAGGCTGTTGAAGGTTAAAATCAGCGTAGCAAACATTAACACGGCCAAGACGGGTAAGAAGGTGGATAACTGGCCAACCGCTTCTTTCTGTTCGCCTGCATCGCCTGCCGTTATCAGCCGATATCCTTCAGGGAGTGTAAAACCTTGTTGTCGTAAATGAGCATCAAGCTCTCGCGCGGCATCGATGGGGGTTACGTCAGCGAAAGTAAAGGCTTCAACGTTATTGACACGCTGACCATTGGTTCGAGTGATACCACTAATCTTACTTTCCAATTGCCAATCTCCAACTGAGTAGACTGGTGTAGCTGTCTTTCCTAAATGGGTTTGGTTAATGAAATTGAGTGCTAGCATTTCCTCGAAGTTCCCTTTTTTCTCATAGTCTGCGCCTTTAAAGTCCAGTTTAACGCGTACAGGCAACTCTTCGGTCTGCTGCAATAATGAGCCTCCCGTGACGCCTTCCAAGGCATTAAATAATTGCGAGTTGAGCATTTGATAATTCAGTCCTATGAGAGCGGCATCCTGTGGGTTAATGGCCAGTTTGAGTTCGGTGTCTAAATACTCAACGGACGCCAGAGTCTCAGTAATGCCTGCTGTTTTTGACATAGCCAAGCGTACCTGCTGACCGAGTTCGGCCAGTATGGATAAATCAGGCCCATATATTTCCACGGCAACGGGTGCTGAAACGGGAGGGCCTTGCGAAAAACGCCTGACGACAAATTTTAACGACGGAAATTCATCCGAAAGCTGTTGTTGTAAGGGCGTAATAAGGTTGGCCGCTGCTTTGACGCTGCTCGCTGTTACAACAGCATTAGCAAAGTGGGGTGTGCCATCACGGCTCATTATTTGGTTGTAATAAACTGAGGGCGTTGACCCGCCAACGAGCCAAGTGACTTGCTTTATATCGGGTTGCGAGCGGATAAATGCATCAACCGCCTGTGTTGCGCGTTGTGTTGAATTTATGTTGTTGCCGTGAGGCTGCCACATATAAATTTGAAACTGATCTCTGTCTGCATCGGGAAAGAAAATATTGCTCAGAGTCATAGACAGCAGCACACCGCTAATAGACAGCACGGTTACAGAAATGACCGTTAACCAAGGTCTGACAACGAAAAAAAGAATGAGTTTTTTGGTCTCCTTGCTCATAGTAGGCCACTGCCAGCCTTGCGCCCACCAGCGGGTATTTACCTCTGTTCTGATAGGAAGGTAGCGAGCGGCTAATGGTGCGATTACGCAAAGAGAAATCGCCAATGAACCAATAAGTGCCATTACGACGCTAATAGCGATAGGCCTGATAAAGTCACCAATATTGCCGGGTAACAAAAAAACAGGCATGAAGGCCAATACGGTTGTTAGGGTAGATGCGGTTAAGGGAGCGCTCAAATGTCTGAGTCCCTGAATGAAGGCGTCAATCCGACCACGCTGATGTATCTGGATTTCTCGTCGGATAACATCGGTTATCACAATGGCGTTATCAATTAACAACCCCACCGCCAAGATCATACCGAAAATAGTCATCTGATGAATTTGCTGGTTAAAAAAACTTAACGTAAACAGAGCAAATGCTGCAGAAAGAGGGAGCGACAAACCAACAATAAACGCTGCTTTCGTTCCCATAAAAAACAATACAACCAAGACAACAACTAGACTGCCTTGCAAGAGGTTACCTGAGAGATCACTTAATCGAGCTTTGGTATAGGTACTTTGTTGGAAGATAGGATCGACAGCAAGGTTGGCTTGGTATTGAGAATGAAAAGCCGTGATCAGTTCGTTCGTTTGTTGCGTCCAAACATCGACTCGCGCAGACGTCCGCATTCTAGCCGCCACAAAAATGCCTTCTTGACCGTCTATTAATGCAATTTCTTGCCTAGGTGTCGTGTAGCCTCGCTTAATATCGGCGACATCACCTAGAGTCAAAAAAGCACCGTTGGAATTGGTTCTTAGCGGCAGTTCACGTAGCTCTGACAGTTCAGAGAAGTCGCCACCGAGCTGTAGTCTTGTTGTGTACTGAGTAGTTTCAAGTGAACCTGCATTTTTCTTGGTGTCTGCTTGGTTTATCGCGGCACTGACCTCAGCGAAAGAGAGCTCAATTTGTTGAAGCTGCTCAGCGTCGAGATTGACATGCACTTCTTCATTCACACCGCCATATATTCTGACAAGCTCAGTGCCAGGTAAACGTCGTAAGCGATCGGCTAACTCTTCGGCAAGCCGATTTAACAGAATCAATCCGGTGTCGTCATGGGATGTTGGCTTAAGGGCGGCAATCAGGGTAAAAGCTGTTGCACCACGTTTATCATCAAGTAAGGGGGTGCCTGCACCGGTCGGTAACAACTTGCTGGCTTGGGCTATTTGATCGCGTATTTTAGAAAAAACGGGTTCGTTATTTGCGCTGGTGATCCAAGGTTGTAGCTCGACAGAGATAGAAGACAAGCCTGCTTTAGAGGTAGATTTAATGTCGCTAATCTCATCCAGCTGCTTAAGGCTTTCTTCTAGCGTGTCAGTGATTAGCGCTTCCACTCTTTGTGCTGAGGCTCCTGGAAAAGGCGTCAAAATAACAACATTACGATTGTCTATTCGAGGGTCTTCAAGCCTAGGAAGGTTTTGTATTGCAGACAGTCCAGCCACCATAAGCAATAGGATTATCAGCGTTAGTAGGTAGCCATTCTGATAAAAAATTACGAACCAAGGGTGACGATTATTCATAAAGACCTACCTGCGGAGCGGCTTTTGTATTGGGTTGAATCCGCTGTAAGGCTACGTGTTGGTTGGCTTGTATTTTGTGCAAACCACCGACAACGATTAATGTGTCTGATGCAAAGGGGCCGCTTATATAGGCTTTCTCAGCGTCAAAATACTCTACTAGAACGTGCAGAGGCTGAACTAAAAAGCCCTCTTCTGCATGTACCAAGGTCATCAATTTCCACATTCCTCTAGGTCCTGCACTCAGTGCTGAACGTGGAACCCAGCTCCCCGTAAGAGTGACATCACGTGAAAAGGGGTAGGTTAAAGTATCGCCAGGTATTAGCTTGGGTAAGTTGTTAGGCAGTACCAGTAGAACGTCTTGAGTGCGGGTATCTACGGCTTTATTTTCAATAATGGCTTCAATACGGGCGTCAATGGCGAGATTGTTTTTGAATAATCTCACCGTTTTACCGACGGTGAGTAACTGACTGTCGGCAGAGGAGAGCGCGACTCTTGCTCTTAAGTGATCTGCTCTTTGTAACCTGAAAACAACTTGTCCTGCCGATATAACATCACCTTGGCTGACAAACCGCTTTTGTATCATTCCATCAAATGGCGCATACAGAGCTAATTTCTCTTGCTCAACATTAAGACGTGCCGCCTGGGCTCGAATTTCAGCAACGGCAGCTTGAGCGGCAGAGAAAGCCAATCGAGCTTCATCCAGTTGCTGTGTCGATATCAGTTTTTTATCTGCGAGTACCGAGACTCGATTCGCGGTTAGCCTGGCTAATTCGGCGTCGGCTTCTTTGCGCTCAATAGAGGCTTGAAGCTGACCTTGCTCTGCTTTGAGACGCTTATTATCCAACTGAGCTAACAGTTGGCCTGAACGAACATAGTGCCCATCATCTACACGCCATTCAGTTAAAATGCCGCTGGTTTCAAAGCCAAGTTGGGCGACTTCGGTACTTTCTATTTGTGCGAAAGCGAATCGTTTTTCTAAATAAGTGGATTGTCGAGTGAGTTTGATGGCTTCAACGCGGACAAGTTGATTCGTCGACGCTGCTGGAGAAGCTTCTCGGTCACCTGAGACAAACAGGAGTAAAATGAGTCCCAGACTTGCACTGATTAATAAGAGCGCAAACACCAGGCGAGACTGGCGTTGAATAATCTCAATGAAATAGCGATGCATAATTTAGTGCCTCAAAGTGATGGCAAGCTCAGCGTACTGACGGTGTCGTTTTTGTTATCTTATGACGCATGCTAATCTTCCGCTCTAATGATGGTATTAAGTGATGTACATAATTACTGTACACTTAAGTATCATAATAGCACTATTAATTGTACGATCAAGTATCTTAATTGGATTATTTTTATGTCAGTTGCAAAATCGGAAAAACCCAGGCGCGGTCGGCCAGTGAATACAGAGTTACGAAATGACATAATTCGTGTAGCGGGCGAGATGTTTAGCGAAATGGGCTTACACGCCACTAAAATGGAGCATATTGCGGCGAAACTGAAAATTTCAAAGCTCACGCTTTATTCCCGTTTCAATGACAAAGAAGCGCTTTTTACTGCGGTTATTCAAAGAAAGTGTCGTGAGTTTGATCCAGATATACAGTTTGCTGATTTACAGGCCACTGATGCTAAAGCGTCGTTAGTTGAGATTTGTTATGGATTGATGCGGTTATTGGTCAGTGAAGAAGCAATTGGGATGGAGCGTATGCTGATGGCTTTAGACAATAACGAAGAACGGGTGAAGTTAATGCGGTTATTTTATCAAGAAGGCCCAGAAAGAGTGATTGCACTTATAGAGCAACATTTAACTCGCCTTAAGACACAAAATACATTGTCGGTAGAAAACCCAAACTTCGCCGCCCATGCGCTCGCCGCAATGATCAAAGGGTCAGACATATGTACACGTAAGCAAATGCATATTGAACCAGCGCCTAGTCAGTCAGAAATGGAACGTTACTGTGTTCAAGCCGTTGAGCTTTTTATGCGGGGGTTAAAATAGACAATCCAGAAAGCCATGCGGTAATTTTCCACCATAGATTCTTCTTATCTAAGAAATGACAAAACGAAGAAAAATCCTGTTGCACTCTTGCTAGTGCCACAGGATAAATTCATTAGCCACCACTAAGCTTGCGGCGGATGATGTTCTATCCAATGGTCGGCGATGTCCTCGCGGCGGGCAATCCAGACGTGTTCGTGGGATTGTACATAGTCTAGGAATTTCTTTAATGCCATGAAGCGGCTGGGTTTGCCGAGTGTTCGACAATGCATACCGATGGACATCATTTTCGGTGCAGTGGCGCCTTCTTCATACAAACAATCAAAGTTGTCTTTCAAGTATTGGAAAAATTCTTCGCCATGATTAAAACCGTATGGCGAAGAAAACTTCATGTCGTTGCAGTCTAGTGTATACGGCACGATAAGGTGCGGTTTGCTACCACCATTTGGGGTGTCGACCTTGACCCAATAGGGTAGATCGTCGCCGTAGTTGTCTGAGTCGTATTTAAGTTGGGCCTGTTCTGCGACCAAGGCGCGAGTGTTTGGCGAGTCGCGTCCGGTGTACCAGCCAACGGGTTTAACGCCAGTGACTTCTTCTATTAAGGCGAGCGCTTGTTGCATGTGTTCGCGCTCTTGCTCAATCGGCATTTCCTGATAATGAATCCATTTTAAACCATGACAGACAATCTCGTGTTGGCCTTCCACAAAGGCTTTTGCCACCTCTGGGTTACGTTGTAATGCGGTAGCAATGGCAAAAACAGTGAGTGGCAACCCGCGTTTTTCGAATTCGTTGAGAATGCGCCACACACCAGTGCGAGAACCGTATTCGTAAAGGGACTCCATGCTCATGTGACGATCTTTGAAAGGCTGCGCACCGAATATTTCTGATAAAAAGGTCTCGGCGTGTTCATCGCCATGCAAGACGCAGTTTTCACCGCCTTCCTCGAAGTTTAAAACAAACTGTAAGGCGACTCGGGCGTTGTTGGGCCATTTAACGTTTGGCAACCCTTGGCGGCCATAACCAGCATAATCACGTTCTAAATAGTGTTTCATGGTGTGTTCCATTATTAGTATGTCATTGTTTTTTTTGATGCAATTAGCGTGCAAATAATGCAATGGAGTGCCATTTAAAAAGCCCTACATTGAACTAATGCAGGGCTTTAAAAACACGGTATCAATGGGCTAGGCAGCGCGCCTGCCGTTTATCAGGGAGACGCTGTAACAAGGTCGGCTTCCGCCGCGGCCAGCATGTCGAACTCTTCTTCCGGTGTTTTCGCCACAAGGCGATTTTTACTGTACAAGAAGTAGTAAGCGGCGCCGATAGCGAACAAGACCAGAGTGTAGAAAAACGCACGTGGGTCGTAGGCGTAAACGCCTGTCAGCGCCAAGAGCGACAACACAAAAGCGATAGACGAAGTGAATATGCCGCCTGGTGTTTTATATGGACGCTCCATATTTGGCTGTTTGATGCGAAGCAAGATGTGGCTGAGTGACATTAAAGCATACGACACAGTCGCACCCACCACAGCCATGGCCAACATTAGATCGCCTTCGCCCGTCAAAGAAGCAAGAAAGCCCAAAATACCCGGTACGATCAAAGCACGAGCAGGGACTTTGCGTTTATCCGTAACAGACAAGCTTTTCGGAATGTAACCTGCACGAGACAAGGCAAATACTAAGCGGCTGTAACCATAGATGATAGAGAAGAAAGACGCGATCAAGCCAGCAAGGCCGAGAACGTTTACGACGGTAGCCAAGGTACCATGTCCCGCAAAGTTCAACGCATCAACCAAAGGCACTGCGCTCTTACCCATCGCATCTGCACCCGCAGCACCAGCGAGTAAAAACACCACCAAAAGTGCAGTAAACAGTAAGAAGATCATGGCACCGATAATGCCTTTTGGCACATCTCTCGCTGGGTCTTTGGCTTCTTCCGCTGCTAGAGGCACACCTTCAACCGCCAAGAACAACCACATACCAAATGGCAATGCCGCCCAAATACCATACCAACCCATTGGCATAAATTCAGACGCGCCAGCGGCATCCGTGACCGCCACATCAAATAAACGGCTGCTATCAAAATCGCCAATCAATGCTACTGCTGTCGCTAAAATTGCGATAACCGCCAAACCACTGATGACCATCATGACTTTGAGCGCTTCGCCTGCACCGGCTAGGTGAATACCGATAAAGACCAAATAAAACGCGGCATAGACCCAAGGTCCATTAAAGCCCAACAGGGCTTCTACCGCAGAACCGATAAATATCACAATGGCGGCAGGCGCCAAAGCGTATTCAATTAACACCGCTAGGCCGGTTAAATAACCACCAGTAGGCCCCATTGCTTGACGCGCAAAGCTGTAACCGCCGCCCGCCGCAGGGATAGCGGCAGACATTTCTGCCAAGGATAAAACCAAGGTGAAATACATCACCGCCATGAGCGCTGCTGCGATGGCAAACCCGCCCCAGCCCGCTTCGGCAATACCAAAGTTCCAGCCTGCGAAGTCACCAGAGATAACGTAAGAAACGCCCAAACCCGCGAGCAGAATCCAGCCCGCGGAGCCTCGTTTTAGCTGGCGTTTCGCCAGATATTCTTTATTGATTTGATCAGACATTTTAGTTTCCTTTTGTTCCAGTTGTGCTCTATAAGTTGAGTTTTAAACCGTCATTTTTTGCCCTGTGGGCTTATAGTTTTCTTGCTTTTCTGTTTGTACGTCTTCGTGCGTTTTGTTTTTCCTTATCTTTTTCCTCGTATTAGGAGATGAGGAAGTTTTTTGACTCCTTTGAGGTGTCTACGATTAAATCATCGTCCGATCTGTCTTTGAGTTTGACGCCAGACAGTTTCAGGGTTCGTGCTTCGTTTAATAGATAAAAGGCTTTGCGTGCCGCTTCTTGATAGACCAAGCCCGCTGGGCGAACGTTGGATATGCAGTTTCTGTAGGCATCGGTATAACCCACTTTTCCGCCCCAAGTGAGATACAAGCCTAAACTGTCTGGCGAGCTCAGCCCCGGACGTTCACCGATTAATACCAAGACACATTTGGCGTTTAGGCGCTCACACACATCGTCACCAATGGCAACGCGGCCTTGCTCAATAAAGCAAATGGGCGC
>CAZBUC010000032.1:2795-13768 GCA_964494965.1 uncultured Maribrevibacterium sp. | reverse complement strand
AGATCTTCCTGCGGTATGTACTGACCTTCCGTCAAAATAGGTAGGGCTTTGTTAAAACTGGCGTCCCACTCCTCGGGTAGGATCGCCAGTTGCACTATAACCGCCAAAAAACCGGATAAACCAACAACGACGGCATGCAGTGGCACCGCATAGGGTACTTGCAGCAGCAAGGTAATAGCGGGCCAACCAAGTAGTAAAATGGCGGTTACACGTCGTGCCATGTGCGCCAAAGGCAAATAACGGGTACTGAGCCGTGAAATGGGCTGTTTTTTCTCATGGGCAATTGCGTGACCTACTTCATGGGCAGCAACAGCAACAGCGGTTAAAGAACGACCATGCAATACGCTAGGGCTAAGCCGCACTACGTGTTGCCCATAATCAAAGTGATCTTGCCCCTCTTGACTGGTTTCAATTTTCACTTGATTCAAGTCAAAGCGTTTAACCAAGTGATGCGCCAATTCCCCCCCTGTGCCAGGCAAGTCTGTACGCTCTGTCGCATAGCGCTTTAGCGTAAACTTGACCCAAGCGCTCGGCCCTACGATCAGAGTGAGTGCTAATACAATACCGATTATCCACAACATAGGTTTGTTTTTCTCATATTATTACGTCTTTAAAATGCGCGCGGCCATTTTGGCCTTTCTGACTGTCATCACTTACACTGTATAAAATAACGATTAACCAATAAGAGTCTGCCATGAAAAACCCTTTAGTTGGTCCTATTCTCGCTATTCTACAGTCCCATCCCAGTGGGGTCAGTGAATTTGATATTCTCAAAACATTAAAAACTCAGATAACCGAGTTTAACCAACTGGCCGACGACGCCAATTTACAGCTTTTTCGCCAACATTTTCTGATCATGAACGCCTTATATCAGTTGCAAAGCCGTCTTTGGCAAGAAGAAAATTTGACCCTAAGCATCAGTGCAATGCGGATTCATTTACTCAGTGCCACACAAATAAGCCAATCTGACAGCACGACATTAAGCGACAGTGTGGAGGCAAAGTTAGCCGCTTACTACCTTGATTGGAGTGAGTACGAAAAAACCGACGCTGGCGAGGTATCCCGCTTACTCAACAGTTTTTATAAGGGCATCAGCCTAGAAGGCAACAGGGATTCGGCCCTAAAAACCTTAAATATACAGCACCCTAACCCCAGTAAAACCGATATCAAACAACAATATCGCAAACTTGCCCAGCAGCATCACCCGGACCGAGGCGGAGATAAAAATACCTTTATCGGTTTAAGGCAGGCCTATGAATTACTGATGTTTTAACAAGGTTTAAACAACAAGCCATGCTAATGAACCTCGCCCTTTGTTTGTGGTCTTATTTATTCCATCTTGCTACTTTATACGACATTTTATAGAAATAGGGCTTATGATTTTTTCTTCTGTTTACTTACGTTTATCTTGTTTGGCCGTGTTAGTGACCCTAGCAGGTTGCAGTGTTAATGAAATTGATTATTCCAATGACTTTGAAAATAATGGTCGAGATGTCAATGGTTTAAAGCGTGACAACTTATACCTGCAAGAAAGTCTTCCACCTGGGTTACCTTATCCAGACGACCATTTTCAGAGCGGTCTCGCCCAACAAATTGCCTATTTAAACCGTATTCCAGAAAAGCATTATATGCTGGAGAATATCCAAACCAGCGTGACCGAATTAAAGCAGGTGGCCACTGAAATAGACCACTGGTTACGCAATCCAACTCAGCAACCCAAACTGATTGCTCATCAATTAGCGGGGCAAGACCAAAGAGGCAATGTTCAAGTTACCGGTTATTATGTGCCTGTTATGCCCGCTCGGCAGGAACCTGATGAGGTTTTTCGTTACCCGCTTTATCGAAGACCCGCACAACGCGATGAAAATGGACAATTCCCTTCCCGAGAAGCGATAGATTTTGAAAATGCCCTAGCAGGTCAAGGACTCGAAATAGCCTACACAGCGGATCTCATTGATAATTTTTTCCTCCATGTACAGGGCTCTGGCGTTATCGAGTACCAAGATGGTGAACGCAAACTTTTGTCTTGGGGCGGCGTCAATGGTCACGCTTATCGCAGCATAGGCAAGGAATTAATAGAGCGAGGCGAGATAGATAAAGCCAACATTTCTGCGCAAAGCATTCGACAATGGTTGTTAGACAACCCCCAACGCCAACGTGAAATCTTATCAACTAACCCCAGCTATTTGTTTTTTAGCGAAGGATTAAACCGTCCTGTTGGCGCAGCAAATGTCCCTCTCACCCCGCTGTATTCTGCGGCAGTCGATACGAACCTAATACCACTTGGCTCTGTTTTGTTAGCCAAATTACCGAATTTGGATGCTTACGGAAATCTGGTGGGGCATGAGTTTCGTCTGTTGCTTGCACAAGACAGAGGCGGCGCCATTAAAGGACCTGGACACATAGACTGGTACCAGGGTGTGGGAGATGAAGCACTAATCAATGCCGGAAATTTAAAACACTTTGGCAAAGTCTGGTTGCTACTCCCACAAAATCCACAGCAAAAACTCATTGCGCAATGAGGGGTTTGACAGCGCGAGTTTTATCTAAAATCACTTAATTTAAAAGACACGGGGAGGTTGATGCGCAGCTCACTCTCCGTCATTCCTTTTGGAAAAGTAGGCAGCGGCAGTGACCGTTTAATCATGTCTAACACTGCATCATCCAGACGCTTATGCCCAGAGCTTTCGATGATGGCGACATCAGACACAGAGCCGTCCGCATGAGCAATAAAAGATAAAGAAACCACGCCTTCTTCGTTACGACGACGGGAGATTCTTGGGTAACGCTTGTTTTGCGCCAACACTGACGTTAACTCGGTAAAATAGCTCGCTTTGGCCCCAGGGTCTCCCCCACTGCTGGCGGCATTCGCGCTCCCCGTGGTGGCTTTTTGAGTCGCTGTCGCGGCAGGTGCCTTTTGTGCTGGCGGTTTTGCCGCTGGCTTTACTTCGGATTTCGGCTCTGGTTCAGATTCTGGCTTTGGTTCTGGCTTCGGCTCTGGTTTAGGTTCTGGTTTAGGTTCTGGCTTCGGCTCTGGTTTAGGTTCTGGTTTAGGTTCTGGCTTTTTTATCTCAACAGGTGATTCTTGTTTGACTTCAACAGGTTCTGGCTCTTGAATCATTTCAGGTTCTACCACAGGCTCTTCGGTCACTTCGGGCTCTGGCTCTATCACCGGCTCTTCGATTACTTCAGGCTCGGCTTCTTGCTGAATGTCTTCAACAACCTCTTCGGTCTCTTTGACCTCTTCTTCAATGACCTCTTCTTCAGTGACCTCTTCAGTCTCTTTAACCTCTTCCTGAGCCGCTGTTGTTTGCGCGGCCGCGCCTAGGTCACCCAACATGCCAAGGTCAAACTCAATGCCCTGAGAACCTGCTGATTGGCTGCCTTCTGTTGGGTGATAAAACACTGCATAAAAAGCCCCTGCGTGAAGCGAAAGCGCCAAACCACCGGCAATCACCCAATGACGCATGGAAATCATTCTTCTCCTCGCTCTAACTGTGTGGCCAAGCTCACCTTGGTCAAACCTGCCAAACGAACCTGATTAAATACTGGGCGCAGTTTTTCTAAAGAAATAGCACCGTCTGCTTTGATTTGCACCCAGAAAGCCTCTTTGTTCTCTGCTGCCGTAAATTGCTGCTCTAAATAGGCGTGTATCTCGTCTAGTACAAAACCTTCATCATCCACATACAGGCTCTCGTCCGTACCAACCACAATAACAACGTTTGGATCCGTCACGGCGCGCGTATCATTAATAGAATAAGGCGGTACCACTGCAATAGGATCGGCTTTCTGAATTTGTCCGGCCACCATGAAAAATACCAACATCAAAAAAACCACGTTAATGAGTGGCACCATGTTGTCATCGTTGTTGGCGGCTCGCGCAGCGTATTTTTCGCCTATTTTCATTTTGTCTCCGGCATAGCAAAGGCATTCGCAATAGACACGGTTTCTGCGCCATTGAGTTTTAAACGATCGGCTAGCTGCATCAAGCTCTGAAGTGTCACACCCTCTTCTGCTTTGATAATAAAAACCGCCTCATTGTGGTCAGCAATCAGCGTTTGAAAGTACGCTTGATCAGCGAAACGAATCGCTTGATCCTCTATCCACACCTGAGCATCATTTTGCTTCAACGTTAGTATGATGCTGTCCTTTTCTTCTTCGGTTTTTGGCGCATCAGGCGTCACAGATAGGGGCGTGTCAACAATGCGCCAAGGCACAAAACTGGAGGTCAACATAAAAAACAGCAATAAAATAAACACCACATCAATCAGTGGCGTTAAGCTAATGGCATTTTTTCGTTTGGGTTGAGAAAGGTTAAGCGGCATGCAACATCTCTTTGGTGGCTTTCGCCACCAAATGCTTCGCTTCTTTACTGGTGAACACCTGCGTTACCGCGTCGTTCATGTTGTGTGCAATACGTTCTACTTTACGTTCGAGCCAGCTTTGTAGGGTGACAACGGGGATCGCAACAGCCAAACCCACCGCCGTGGTTAATAACGCCTGCCAAATGCCCCCAGACAATACCGAAGGGTCTACTTGATTGCCCGCCCCTTCCATTTGTTGGAAGGCGGTAATCATCCCCAGTACGGTTCCTAACAACCCCAGAAGTGGGCTTAATGTTGCAATGATTTCTAATGGACGAAAGTACGAGCGCAATTGATTGAGCTGTTTCATGGCGCGTCGCTCTACTTCTTCGCGAATCAGATCTACGCTGGTATTAGACGCCAATAAGGCGCGCATGGTGTAACCAACAAGGGCATCAATCGGACGCTTTTCATCTAGCTTTTCAAGTGCACTGTCAGCGCCTTCAATACGCCATGCATCCAAAGCTAAGTTGGTCGTTTTCAAGCTTTCGGCACGCAGCGACGAAAATTGCCATAACTTCAACAGAACAATGGTCAGCGCCACGACAGAAAACACCATTAGGATCCACACAACAGGCCCACCGACCTGCAAAAAATCGATCATTTTCTGCTGTACTGAATTTTCCACGAGGCTCTCCGATTGATTATAAAATTTTACCAATAGTATTCATTCTCAATCTCATTTTCAACAAACTTGAGATTTTTCTATTATAACGCCTCCTTTGGGAGATTCTTTACCAAAAAAAATCGACCCACCTTGCGATGAGTCGATTGTCGTTACCGTCATGGTTTTTTTTGATGTTCTAGTGACGTTTCTTGCCGACCTAGTACGCTTGCATCAAGCTAATTTCACGAGTCTGTTCGCTGATGACGGCCTCAGCCATCTTTCTTAAAACAGGGTCGCTGCTAAATTGCAATAGAACTTCGGCCATAGAAACAGCGGCTTCATGATGAGGAATCATGCCTTCCACAAAATCACGATTCACATCACCACTTGACGCTAAATGATTCATATCCGACATCATTTGTGCATTGACCGCGTCATAGGCGGCAATTATTTGCTCGGCATTACCCGATGGACGCGGGTCGCCATAATTTGCCAACCAGCTATTCATAAACGCAATTTCGGTCGACTGAGCGGCTATGATGTCTTGTGCAAGTGGCCGCAAGGCGTCTGAAAGCTGTGCGGAAGCCAATAGCTGCTCAGCCATGTCAATCGCCCCCTGGTGATGCGGAATCATGCCGACAACAAAATCGTAATCCACATCACCCGTTAACTCGACGCCATGCATGTCCATCATCATCGTCTGATTCGCGTCATTAAAGACAGATTTATCCATGTCACCATGCTGTGCAGCATGGTGACTTTGATGGCCTTGGTGACCTGTTTTACCTTTATGGTTGGTGTGCTCGCCCATGTCTTCATGCGACGGGAATGAACACCCAGCGACCACTAAGGTCACAGAAAACAAACTGGCTAAGGCGCATTTTTTAAATAAAGTCATAATACTATCTCACGTTATTGTGTGCATAACAGCAAGCAAAAAGATTCAACAAACGGAATACAATTAGGTTGCCAAAGGTTTTGAGGCCACGAAAAAAGGCCAGTCAGTACGCAATTAACGTGATAAACGCGGAGGGGGAGTAACGGGGTCTGAGAAGTTGTTTTGCCACTGTTGAGTCAGCGACAAAGGAGGCCAAGCGAGGATCGCTGTGGCAAAAAGCATAATAGGAGAGGGTAAGGCAACGAGCGCACAATGATCGACACAATCCAAATAATGTTGACTATCGGAATGACCTAGTGGGCCTGATGATGAGTGCTTATCCGACATGGACGTTGTCGTATCATGAGTAGAATGAAAGGATTCAGATGCCGTCGCCGCTTGATGTGACATGGTGCCATAAGAGCTTGCTTGAATGGAAGCGGACAACACCAGCCACAACCCAGTCAACAAACACACCATGATCATTACAACACGAGGCACTTTTAACACGTCATCCAATCCTAACTAAAGATACTCTCAGCATACTCCGCAAACATGTCATGGGCAATTCTTCTATGCCGTCTGACCCATACATCACTAAATTTGCTCACCCCCATTTTGTGGTTTACTCATCAACTTGTTCTTTATCCTCTAGCCAACGGTACAAGGTTCGACGACCTATGCCGAGCAACGCAGCGGCTCTACGTTTATTGCCGTTCACTTCTTGCAGCACTTTTTTGACATAACGGCGCTGTAACTGATCCATTGTGGGTAATACTGTCCCTGCCAATAAGTCATTGTCTTGGGCATTACTGGCGATTTCACGCTCTTGACTGGTCAATACAGTCGCTTCCGTCAAACGAACTGGTAAATGCTGAGGCTGAATCCATTCTTCATTGCAAAAAGCTAAGGCTCGTTCAACCACATTCTGTAGTTCACGAACATTACCAGGAAATGGATAACACCGAATAAGTGCCAGTGCCTCTTCACTAAAACCTTTAATCGCTTTTCCCTGAGTTAGGGCCAACCGTTGCAAAAACTGCTGAGCAAGCAACTCAAGATCATCGTCCCTTGCTCGTAGCGGTGGCACCGTTAAAGCGAACGTTTCCAATCGATAAAATAAATCTTCTCGAAAGGTTCCATCTTTCACTTTTTGCTTCAAATCACGGTGTGTCGCAGCAATAATACGAACATCTACCTGCTCCTCCGTATTTTGACCCACTGGCCGAATGGAGCCATCTTGCAAAGCGCGTAATAGTTTAACTTGTAATGACAATGGCATTTCGCCAATTTCATCCAACAACAAGCTACCTCCATTCGCCTGTTGCAACAAACCTTTACGAGCCTTGTTGGCGCCCGTAAAAGCGCCAGCAGCGTGACCAAAAAACTCACTTTCTAATAGCTCCTGTGGTATACCAGCGCAATTGACAGCCAAAAATGGCGCTGCAGATCGCTCACTTTCTAAATGTAATGCTTTAGCAACAAGCTCTTTGCCTGTGCCACTTTCTCCATTGATGAGCACCGCACCCTGTGTTTTCGCTACCACTTTAATTTGTTCAACAAGGGTACGCATGGCTGAGCTTTGTCCAAACATACCGTGGAAACTTTGATGCTCCCCAAGCTTACGAAACTGATGCAGTTCATTCCTAATTTGACGATGCTCTACCACTCGCTCTACTGTCAGTAGAAAATGCTCCAAATCCAACGGTTTAGTTAAAAAATCGTCAGCACCGGCCTGCAAAGCCTCAACGGCTTGCCTAACACTACCAAACGCTGTAATCACAATAATGCCCGGCCGACTATCTACTGGCGAATCATTAACCACCTTACGCACTAACTCCATACCATTGCCGTCTGGAAGCCGTAAATCGGTAACAATAAGCGCTGGTTGATTTTCTGCCAGCCAATTAAGCGCGCTGCGCAATTCATGGTGTACCGCTAATGGCCAACCTTCCGATTCCAACTCATCGGTAATCAATCTGGCTAAAGCTTGGTCGTCTTCAACGAGCAATATGGGGTTATTGGTGTTCATTTTCATGTCTTCGCTCCATCAAAATCAGCCAGTATCGGGAAACGCAAACGGAATTGCGCACCACCCAAAGGGCTATCACCTAACTGTATGTCACCATCATGTTCTTGCATCACTCGGTGTACAATGGCCAGTCCCAAACCACTTCCCTCTCCGGGTTTCTTACTAGTGACAAAAGGCTCGAATATTTGCTGGCGCCTACTTTCTTCAACGCCTGGCCCAGCGTCGTCCACGTAAACAAGAATATGATTTGGCTCCATCTGCCAGCTGACTTGTATTTTTCCTTCCGGACAAGCCTGACAGGCATTACGAAACAGATTGACCACTGACTGTTCGAGGCTTAATGAATCTCCATAGATTCTAGAGTAAGGACCAGGCACAAAGTTTACTCTATTATCTTCATCATCTAACAGGGCCCGAGCTCTGGAGATGAGCGAAGCCACTTCCAGTGATCGTTTCTTTGCTCGAGAAGAGCGACCAAAATTGAGCAATTGTTCAATAATGGCGGTCATACGCATCGCTTGATGTCGGATTTCATTCAACTCCTTCTTGTCTTGCGCATTCTCATTTCGGCGCAGTAAACGGCTCGCACGACCATCCACGACGGTTAACGGTGCCCCTAGTTCATGTGCAACACCTGCTGATAGTTGACCCAGTGCTGCCATCGTCTCAGTCCGGCGCAAGCGCTCTGCCATTTCCTCACGCGCTTGACGCTGCTCTCTTTCATTGGCTTCTGCAGATTCAATCGCATCGAGCATACTATTTAGTCCAAGAGAAAGCTGTTTCACTTCTAAAGGCCCTTGCGGCGTGTTGCGGTGCTTACGGTCACCCTCACTCACGCGACGTATACTATTGAGCAAATGGTTCAGTGGGCTCCCAATGGCACGCTGATGGGCCAGTACTAGGATACTTATAATAAGAACAGACATAAGAACAAACCCTCCCCATGTCCAAAACTGCAACTGAGAAAGCTCATCTTCAATATCACGTCGACGACGAGTTACTTGAAGCAAACCGCTTGGCTGTCCAACTTCATCAAAAAGCGGCATAAAAAAAAAGTACACTCGGCGTCCCCTGATATCTTCATACTTCGCGAATTCGCCGTTATCCATCATTTCTAATGCTTCTGCCGCTTGTCGACGAGAGGGATTAACGACGCCAAAGCTGCTTAACTGTTGACCATTTGCATCAAATAAATAAGCACCATATACCTCGGTAATGCCAAACACTGACGTCATGCTGTTTTGCAATTGAGCAAAGTCTTGGCGTTGCAGTGCTTGCGAAACAGGCAGATGAATGGTTCTAGCGACCAACTTTAAATCCCGTTGCATGCGCTCTTCAATAAATTGACCCGTTAAAGCCAATCCCACCGCCAGAGTTAAGCCCAAAAACAAGAGCACAGGCAAGGCGACCTGTAATACCAGCACGAATCGTAGATTGTTAAATTTGGTCGAAAATCTCGGCATGTTTCTTCTCTCTAGCGTTGGTGTCATTTGGGCGCATGAGTCAAAATGACACAAAATCATGTATAGAGCAAGAATGTAAAAACAATCGAATTGCAAAATAAATAAAAATAATCATTTAAAATCAAACACTTAAATGAATATTAAAATAAGTGGCACGATTATAGCTTTATTCAGTATTCATGCATCTAAAGGAGAAAAAAATGAAGTCCACTATCGTTAAGTTTGCCGCTCTTGTATTGGCACTGGGTGTAAGCTCTGCCTTGTATGCCAATGAAAATGCCGGAACATCACAAACTGAGCAGTCCATTCAACAGTCTCAACCATCAGCAAGCACTTTAAAAGAGAGCAACCTTGAAAAGTTTGCCGCTGTGCAAAAAGATCTGGAATCGATTCGTGAAGAGTACTCTGAAAAATTAGGCGATGTGAGCGATCCGAGCAAAGCCACCGAGCTTCAGCAAGAGGCCTCTCAGTCTATGGTTAAAGCGGTCGAAAATACTGGCTTAGACGTAGAAACCTACTCTCAAATTGCACAAGCACTTGGTAACGACCCAGAGCTTCGTGAGCGTGTTATGGCCATGATGAACTAATCTGATATTTTTCCGTGGTTTACGGTCGGATTTTGTTTCACCTAATCCGACCGTTTCAGACTCACTCTAAACCTAGATGAACGCCCTTTGTTAGACAGATTTTAATGCATGACCCTGCCCAGTTGCGCTAACGCGCGTTGATAAAAACGCCAAGCACACCAACCAGCCAGTAGATTCCCAACTAAGACGCCGATGAAAATACCTTTTAGACCCGCGAGTTCTGAACCTATCCACAAACAAGGCAGAAAAAAAGCAAATAGTCGCAATGCCGATATGACAAGTGCGTTGTAAGGTTTACCAAGCGCATTGGACACTGACACCATCAACATACAAATTCCCAAGGAACCAAGGCTGATAGGTACCAGCATAAGATGCCAAGTTAAAATATCCGATACGATTTGTTCGCTGGTCAGCAAACGGGCCAAGGGCGCTGCGGCAAAAAAGGTGGCGATGGCCACTAACAACTGAAAACCGAGTACAAAACGGCATGCCAGCAACACAACATAGCGAATGTCATCGAGTCGCCCTTCGCCTAACAAACGCCCTATCATGGGCGGCATAGACATGGTCAGCGCCAACACGGCAACGATAGAGAAAAATTCAAAACGCGAGCCCAATGCCCAAGACGCCACGGCGGCCGTACCAAATCCCGCAATTAATTTCGTTGCCAACATAGAAGATACCGGCGGCAACAACTGGCTGACCATCGCGGGTCCCATAATATGACCAATCGCTGCGAGGCTTTTACGGATGTTAAGATCCTGCCAGTCGAAACTCATCCAGCGCTTATTCGCCACCTGTGGTGCGACAATCAAAAGGCCAAGACTAAACGCCACGGTTGTCGCCATCGCGGCGCCATTTAAACCAAGTCCAAAAGTAAAAATAAAAATCGGATCTAACAGCAAATTTAGAAGACTGGTAACCACCATCATAATGCCAGGCAATAAGGTATTCCCATTAGAGCGACAAATACTGTAGTAAAAATAGATTAAGGCCCCGACCCAAGCGCTCAGCAACCAGTGGGGCCAATAAGCATCAATAAT
>CAZBUC010000032.1:0-2785 GCA_964494965.1 uncultured Maribrevibacterium sp. | reverse complement strand
AGGATAGACAGAATCTGGGGCGCTCAATAACGCCAAAATCGGATGTCGGAACAGCCAAATAAGCCCCCCAAAAAAAGCCATCCCTACGCCTCCCATTACAAGGATAAGCCCACCCAGCTGCTTAGCGTAATGAATGTTTCCTGCGCCCAAAGCTCTAGAAATAATCGCGGTTGTAGCAATGCCCAAGCCGACTTGTAGACCAATCACAATCATCTGAATCGGCAAGGTAAAGCCCTGCGCAGCCAGTGGTAAAACCCCCAACTGACCAATGAAAGCACTGTCTACTAATTGAAAGCTCATCAACGACAAGATGCCAAACAACATAGGCCAAGTCATAGCAAACAGCTGCTTGGCAAGCGACGCAGAGGAAGAAACCTGGGAGGACATAGACATACTCGTAAAAAACAGATCGCCTATTCTATCTCATTTCAAGGTTTTACTGAATTTGTGTCCATAACCCAACATCACCAGAGCAATAAACGAGAAGAGCACGAAACCGCTGGCTAAAGGCACGGTAGTAAAATTGTAGAATTGGCCAACCAAGGCTGACAATACAATGGCAATAAGACTCGATAAGGAGGAAATCAATGAAGCGCCCAATCCAGCCATTTTCCCGAGTGGCTCCATCGCCATCGCATTGACATTACCAAATATCATACCTAAGCAAGCAAACATCACCATGCCTAATCCCATAAAAAGCGCAAACGGTGGCACCCCATTAAAAAACAGAGAAATAATAAGCAGCACGCATGACGTCAATAACAAGACGCTCAGGGCGGAAACAACACAGGGCAACATACCCACTCGCTGCACTATTTTACCATTTGAAAAACTGATGATGGACGACCCGATTGCCAGCATGGCAAAAAAGAGCGGAAAGCGATTTCCCGTTTGATACACATCCTGAAAAATGGATTGTGCCGTACTAATGTGCAGTAGCAAGCCCGCAAAAATACAACCTAACAACACGGTAAATGCCATGACATCCCGACGACCCACAATAATACGCACATCCGCCACTAAACGTTTTCGGTTAAGTGGGATGCGATTTTCTGACGCTAGGGTCTCGGGTTGGCGAAAGAGCAACCAGCCACCAGCAGTCGCGGCCTGCATAATCAGTAACGCAAAAATCCAATGCCAATCTGCAACTTGAATCACCAGCTGCCCAATCGCAGGAGCAAGCAATGGCACCAACATAAACACCATCATCACAAACGACATGATACGGGCCATGTCTGCGCCCTTATATAGGTCTCGAACCAGTGCACGGGAAGCAATTTTCGGTCCCGCAACACCCAAACCTTGAATCATACGCCCCAGTAAAAACACCTCAATAGAAGACGCTAACAAGGCAACAACCGAGCCCAAAATATAAATACTGATGCCAATTAAAATGCTTTTTTTACGACCGATCGCATCTGACAAAGGACCAAAAATAATCTCACCAAACACCATCCCCAGAACCATCGCTGACACTATCCACTGCGTCTGCTGATAATCCACAATTGCTAATGACTCCGCGATAAGCGGAAACGCCGGCAACATGGCATCCATACTCAGCGCAGTAAGAGACATCATCAAAGCGAACAGAGCAATGAATTCTTTTTCTGGTAACGCTTTCTCGGGTGACTTTGGCGGCTGAGGGATCTCTTGATCTTTATTTATCACGGACAACTTTCCTTAATGATGGTGACGCAGTGTAGCAAGAGAAGATGAAATAACCATATTAGCTGCTGCAGGGCACGCACAAATTTCGTATGATAATTTTAGTATGTATTTATGCCATTCATTCAGAAGGATTTTATGGAATTCACTTGGATTTTATTCGCGTTTGTTTGCGGCTTGGCCGTTAAAACAATCAATCTACCGCCACTTATTGGCTTCTTGCTCGCTGGTTTTTTACTCAATTTTCTGGGCATGGAATCCAACAGCACCTTGGACTCACTTGCTAACATCGGCATTACCTTGATGTTGTTTAGCATAGGGCTGAAACTTCACGTTAAAGACTTACTCAAACCTGAAGTGTGGATAGGCACACTCAGTCACATGGGCGTGTGGACGCTTATGTTTACTGGTATTGCCTTAGGTTTAGGGGCGTTAAGCTTACCGTATTTTGATGTCCTTGACTTTAAAACCGCGGCCCTCCTGAGCTTTGGTTTGAGTTTTTCCAGTACCGTTTGCGTGATGAAACTTCTCGAGGAAAACGGCGAACTGAGAACTCGCCATGGACAGCTAGCGCTCGGCATATTGGTTATGCAAGACATAGTCGCGGTGGTATTTTTGGTCGCCGCAACGGGAGAGATTCCGTCTATCTGGGCGATTGGCTTGTTGGGACTATTATTCCTGCGCCCCTTGATCAATAAGTTAGTTGATAAAGCGGGACACGGTGAAATGCTTCCTCTAACGGGGGTATTTCTAGCACTGGGTGGGTATGAATTGTTTTATCTTGTCGGCGTCAAAGGCGACTTAGGTGCACTGGTTTTTGGTATTTTGCTCGCGTCTCACCCAAAAGCAACGGAAATGAACAAGTCACTGATGAATTTTAAAGATTTGTTTCTGATTGGCTTTTTCTTATCTATCGGTTTTGCGGCGCTCCCGACACTCAGTATGATCGGAATAAGCCTGATCATCACTTTAATCATTCTAATCAAGTTTGCGCTTTTCTTTGCCTTAATGACAAAAATGAAGCTACGCGGCCGTACCTCCTTTCTGTCTTCTCTGATTC
Organism: uncultured Maribrevibacterium sp.; assembly: GCA_964494965.1. Taxonomy (GTDB): domain Bacteria; phylum Pseudomonadota; class Gammaproteobacteria; order Pseudomonadales; family Marinomonadaceae; genus Marinomonas. Next base: position 60 of record CAZBUC010000032.1, on the reverse strand, counting down.
TCTCGAATTACAGTGAGTTTGGCCTAATAGTGGTTGCACTAAGCGTTTCTAATGGTTGGT